>SKII01000141.1 GCA_007116505.1 Nitriliruptoraceae bacterium | reverse complement strand
CGTCCGGCTTGGTCAGCACGAAGCTGCCGTCCGGGCGGCACTCGGCCAAGGGGTAGCCGATGTCCGCCCACGAGGGGAACGACTCCCAGTCCGTGTACAGCCCGCCCGTGGACTGCGGGCCGCACTCCAGCAGATGGCCCGCCAGGCTGCCCTGGGAGAGCCGGTCCCAGTCGTCGTGTGCCCAGCCGAACTCGTGCAGCAGCGGGCCGAGGACCAGGGCCGAGTCGGCGCCACGCCCGGTCACCACGATGTCGGCCCCGGCGTCCAGGGCGGCCGCGATCGGGCGAGCGCCGAGGTAGGCGTTGAAGCTCAGCAGCTCGTCCGGCAGTGGCCCTGCGTCGGTCATCTCCGAGAGCTCGAGATCGCGGAGTTCCTCCAACCGTCCGGAGAGGTCATCGCCGACGACCGAGGCGACCCGTAGCTCGATCCCCGCCTCCTGGGCCGCCTCGCGGATCAGCTGGGCGGCGGCGCCTGGGTTGATCCCGCCGGCGTTGGTGACGACCTTGATGCCCTGTTCGGTGAACGCGGCCAGGTGGTCGGCGATCGTGTGGATGATGTCCGTCGCGTAGCCGCGTGACGGGTCACGCAGCTTCTGCCGCGTGAGGATGCCCATCGTGATCTCGGCGAGACCCTCGTAGATGATGTAGTCGCAGCGGCGCGAGGCCAGCAGCTGCGGCGTCGACAGGATCGTGTCGCCCCACGCCCCGGCTGCGCTGCCGATCGTCACGACGTCATCGTTCCTCATCATCGAGCTCCTCGTCAGGGGTGATGCGTACGAGGACGTCGTCCGTCGCGACCTGCGAGCCTGCGCTGACGCAGACCTCTGCGACGAGACCGTCGACGTCCGCGGTCATGGTGTGCTCCATCTTCATCGCCTCGAGCACGGCGACCACGTCGCCGAGGCGGACCCGATCGCCGGGTGCGACGTGCACCGCGGTCACACCACCGTGCATCGGTGCGAGCAGGATCCCCTCGCCGCGCACCACGGTGTCCTCGGGCGGTGCGAGAAGGACGTCACGCACCTCGAGGTCGCGGGTACCGAGCCGCAGCAGCAGGTGGTCCTGGCCGCGGACCACCGCCCGGTACGGCACACGCCGGTCGCCGACGATCACGACGTCAGCCTGTGCGTCGGTCGCGACCACGGTGTCGGCGAGATGCACCTGTGTGCGTCCGAGGTGGGTGTGGACGACCACGTCATGCAGGTCGTCGCCGACCGCGAGCCGCATCGTGACATCGCGCGAACCGCGGCTGTCCCACTCGGACAGGCCCGGCGTGCGCCGCTCAGCCACCAGGCAACGCTCACGGTGCATCACGGCTGCTGCTGCGGCCACCGTCGCCGCGTCGACCGGGTCGGCGGCGGCGAGGTCGACCTCGTCGAGGAAGGCCGTCGTCGCCCCGCCGTCCGCGAACAGCTCCTGGGACAGCACGTCGACGAGGAACGCGCGGTTCGTGGTCAGCCCGAGGACGGTGGCGTCGGCCAGCGCGCTGCGCAGGCGCCGTCGCGCCGTGTCCCGATCGGGGGCGTGCGCGATGATCTTGGCGATCATCGGGTCGTAGTGTGCGCCGACGATGCTGCCCACCTCGACGCCGGTGTCGACCCGGACCCCGGCGCCGACCTCGAACGCGGCCACCGTCCCCGAGGCTGGCAGGAAGTCGTTGGCGGGATCCTCGGCGTAGAGTCGGACCTCGATCGCGTGGCCGTCGATGGCCACCTCGTCCTGGGTGAACCCCAGGGCCTCGCCCTGGGCGACCCGCAGCTGCCACTCGACGAGATCGAGCCCGGTGACCAGTTCGGTGACCGGATGCTCCACCTGCAGGCGCGTGTTCATCTCGAGGAAGAAGAACCCCGGACGCGACGGATCGCCCGGATCGACCGAGTCGGTATCGAGGAGGAACTCCACGGTGCCCGCTCCCACGTACCCGACGGCGGCAGCGGCGTCGACGGCGGCCCGTCCCATGGTGGAACGCAGTGCGGCATCGACCGCGGGACTGGGTGCCTCCTCGACGACCTTCTGGTGCCGGCGCTGGATCGAGCAGTCGCGCTCGCCGAGGGAGAGCACGTTGCCGTGGTGATCGGCGAGGACCTGGATCTCGACATGGCGTGGCCGCAGCAGCGCGCGCTCGATGATGAGGCCGTCGTTGCCGAACGCGCTGGCCGCTTCGCGACGCGCGGCACCGATCGCATCCGGGAGGCCGGCGGCGTCGGTCACCAGCCGCATACCCTTGCCACCCCCACCTGCTGCGGCCTTGACCATCAACGGGACGCCGATCCGCTCGGCCTCGCGCAGCAGGAGCTCGTCGGACTGGTCGACGCCCTGGTACCCGGGGAGCAGGGGGACACCGGCGTCGCGCATCAGGCGTTTCGCCGCGGCCTTGTCCCCCATGGATTCGATCGCCGCAGGCGGCGGGCCGACCCACACCAGGCCGGCGTCGAGGACGGCCTGGGCGAACCGGGCGTTCTCGGACAGGAAGCCGTACCCGGGGTGGATCGCCTGGGCACCGGATGCCACCGCCGCGTCGAGGACGTGCTCGATACGCAGGTAGGACTCGGCCGCCGGTGCGGGACCGACGCGCACGGCGTCGTCGGCGAGCCGCACGTGTGGCGCAGCCGCGTCGGCGTCGGAATGGATCGCGATGGGCCGGTAGCCGAGGTCACGGGCCGTGCGGATGATCCGGACGGCGATCTCGCCCCGGTTCGCGACCAGCAGGGTGTCGAAGCCACTCATGCGTCGTCGTCGCTCCCCGACGCCCACGGCCGCGGCGTCTTCTCGAGGAAGGAGTCGATGCCCGCTGCGGCTTCGGAGCCGAGCATCGCGTCGGCGAACACCTCGGCGCAGCGGTCGAACATGGCGGCCGTCGACAGGGTCCCGATCTGGTTGATGAGCCGCTTGGTGGCCGCGTTCGCGTCCGGGCCGCACAGGCGGACGTCCGCGATCACGCTCTCCAGTGCCGCATCGAGGTCCTCGGCGAGGATGTCCACGAGGCCCAGCCGTTCGGCCTCGACGCCATCGAACCGGGATGCGGTCACCGCCAGCCGTCGTGTCGCCACGACACCGATCCGACGGGCGATCACCGGCGCGATCTGGGCAGGGACGAGCCCGAGCGTGGTCTCGGTGAGCGAGAACCGCGCCGTGGGTTCGGTGATCACGACGTCGGAGGACGCGGCGAGCCCCATGCCCCCGGCCAGCGCTGCGCGGTCGATGACGCTGATGAGCACGGCCCGCAGCTCGTCGACGACCTCGATGAGGTCACCGAAGCGCCGGTTCATCCGGATCACCGGCGCGCGGTCCGTGTCCCGGGAACCGGCCATCGAGCGGAAGCTCTTGAGGTCGCCGCCGGCACTGAAGATCCCACCGGCACCCCGCAGCACCACGATCCGTACGAGCGGGTCGTCTCTGACCGCGCTCATGACCGCCAAGAGGTCGACGAGCATCTCGTCCGACATGGCGTTGCGGCGCTCGGGGCGGTTCAGGGTCACACGCAGGAGGCCATCCTCGAACGAGGTCAGCAGCGTGGGTGTCTCGGGCAGCATCGGCGGAGCCATCTTGGTCCTTCCGGATCACGGTCGTGCGACGGCGAAGGTCAGGGGGTTGACGTCGGCGGCATCGGCCTCGTGCACGGTCCCGAGCAGGAAGCCCAGCACCCGACGCGTGTCCCTCGGGTCAATCATCCCGTCGTCGAGCCCCCGACCCGAGGTCACGAAGGCCGACTGCTGTCCCTCGTGGTGGCGGACGATCTGCTCGACGTACGCCTCGACGGCGTCCTCATCGAGCACCTCGCCCCTGCGCTGGGCGCGCTGCTCCGCGACGATGCGCATGGTCGTCGCGGCCTGCGGACCGCCCATGAGCCCCGTGCGGGCGTTCGGCCACGTGAACAGGAAGCGGGGGTCGTACCCGCGTCCGCACATCCCGTAGTTGCCGGCACCGAAGCTCGCGCCGATCATGAAGGTGAACCGCGGGACCGGCGCGTTGGTCACCGCCTGGATCATCTTGGAACCGTGCTTGACCATGCCGCGCTGCTCGGTGGTGGTCCCGACCATGTACCCGGTGGTGTTCTGCAGGAAGACCAGGGGTGTGCCGAGCTGGGTACAGCGGTGGATGAAGTGCGTGACCTTGGTCGCGCCGTCGTTGTCGATCGGACCGTTGTTGCCGATGATCCCGACCGGGTATCCGTGGACCTGGGCTTCGAGGCAGACCGTGGCGGACCCGTACCCCGGCTTGAAGTCGAGCAGCTCGGAGCCGTCGACGATCCGTGCGGCGACCTCACGCATGTCGTAGGGCTGGCGGTAGTCGAGGGGGACGATGCCGCAGAGCTCGTCGGGGTCGTAGCGCGGCTCGTCGAAGTCGCGGGCGGGTTCGGGGAGCCAGGACCGGCCCCAGCGCATCCGGTCGACGACCTCCCGCGCGATGCGGATGCCGTCGTTGTCGTCCTCGGCGACGTACTCGACGAGGCCGGAGGTGGTCGCGTGCATGTCGACGCCGCCGAGCTCCTCGTCGTCGGCGACCTCGCCCGTGGCCGCCTTCAGCAACGGGGGCCCCGCCAGGAACGCCCGTCCGCGGCCTCGGACCCCGATCACCACATCGCTCATCCCCGGGAAGTAGGCGCCACCGGCGGTGGAGGAACCGTGCAGCACGGTGATGACCGGAAGACCGGCGGCGGACAGCCGCGCGAGGTTGGCGTAGAAGGCGCCACCCCCGACGAAGAACTCGACCTGGGTCTCCAGCAGGTTCGCGCCGGCGGACTCCACCAGCATGAGCAGCGGCAGCCGGTTCTCGAGGGCGAGCCGCTGCGCGCGCAGGAACTTCTCGCCCCCCATCGGGGTGAGCGCACCCGCGTTGATGCCGGAGTCGTTGGCGATCACCATGCACCGGGTGCCGGACACGAAGCCGATACCGATCAGCTGTGCACCGCCGGGGATGCTCTTGTCTGCATCGTCGGTGTCCCGCAGGTAGCCGCCGAGGTTGCCGATCTCCAGGAACGGCGTACCCGGGTCGAGCAGGCGAGCCAGTCGCTCGCGCGGGAGGAGCTGGCCGCGGGAGGCGAAGAACTCCTCCTTGGCGTTCGAACGTGCTGCTGCACGCCCCCCGAGCTCCCGGAGCTGCCCCACGAGCTCGAGCATCTGCTCGCGGTTCTCCTGGAACGTCGCAGAGGATGTGTTGATGCGACTTCGGAAGACAGGCACGTCAGCGACCTCGGAAGTGAGAGAAACTCAGGTATAGCAGTTCAACTGCAAGACTCAAAGGAACGCGGAACGCACCATCGCCGGCCGGCTCGCGGAGCACCGTTCGCGCCCCATGCGCGGAGATTCGACGCCAGCAACCTCTTCTGCGACCCGCCGGCCGCCTTCCCGGGTGCGCCTGGACGGCGCCGGGCTTCCAGATATGAGTGACTGTCAGTTTGAGTCCTGCTAACGTACGCCTCGTAGTGGCAGCCTGCTCGGGTCTCGCGAGAGACGGTCCTAGCGGACCCGTCGGCTCCGGGCCACCGTTCCCAGGGCGGGAGCGGGGCGTAGAAACCGCGATGGAGGGGACAGATGACCGGGTCACCGTTCACCACCGAGCACGAGGATCTGCGGGCTCGCGTCCGGCACTGGGTCGATGAGGAACTGCTCCCTCACGTCGACGAGTGGGAAGCCGCCGATCTGTTCCCCGACGAGGTGTTCCACCGTGCAGGCGAGCTCGGGTTCCTGGGGCTGTCCGTCCCGGTGGAGGACGGCGGCCAGGGATGGGACTACTGGGCGACGGTGGTGTTCCTCGAGGAGATCTCCCGTGCGTCCGCGTCGATCGCGATGGGCTTGGCGGTCCAGTCGGACATGTGCACGCCACAGATCAGGCAGTTCGGCACCCCCGAACAGGTGGAGCGCTACCTCAAGCCCGCCTACCGGGGAGAGAAGATCGGCTCGGTGGGCATCACCGAACCGGACGTGGGCTCCGATGTCGCCTCGATCCGAACCCACGCCAAGCGCGACGCGGACGGGT
This sequence comes from Nitriliruptoraceae bacterium, assembly GCA_007116505.1. Next base: position 6,131 of record SKII01000141.1, on the reverse strand, counting down.
GGGTCATCAACGGCTCGAAGATGTACATCACCAACGGCGTGCGGGCCGACTGGGTGACGATGGTGGTGCGAACCGCCGAGCAGGACCCGGCATCGCCCTCGGCGGGTATGTCGCTGTTCCTCATCGACACCGACCTGCCAGGGTTCTCCGTCTCCAAGAAGCTCGACAAGCTCGGCATGCGGGCGTCCGACACGGCGCTGCTGTTCCTCGATGATGTGTACGTGCCCGCTGAGGCGCTGCTCGGCACGGAGAACGAGGGGTTCAAGCAGATCATGTGGGGCCTGCAGGGTGAGCGCTTGGCCGGAGGTCTGCTCGCCCTCGGCGGTGCCCAGATGATGTTCGATCAGCTCCTCGAGTTCGCCGACGGCGGTGCCGGCCACGGGGCCGCATCGCGGCGACTCAGGGACCGCATCGCGGAGTTGGCGACCGACCTGGAGGCGAACCGCCGTCTCATCTACGACTGCTGCGACAAGTGGAACCAGGGCGTCTACGCCCGGACGGAGATCGCGATGGTCAAGCTCGCTGCTGCCCAGCTCGCGTCGAGGATCGCCGACGAAGCGATGCAGCTGCAGGCCGAGAAGGGACATCGGTTCGGGGACGCGCGCGAGTCGGCGTGGCGCGATTCCCGACTCCACCGAATCGGTGGGGGGTCGGACGAGGTCCAGCGGCAGGTCATCGCTCGGATGATGGGGCTATGAGCCAGGAGACGATCATGTTGAAGCTCGATCCGGAAGCGTTCGCCACCGAGCCCGCACTCCCGCTCTTCCGCGAGGAGCACGAGGCCTACCGGGAGGCAGCCCGGGACTTCGTGTCGGCGGTGATCACGGAGAACGTCGAGGCCTGGGAGGCCGACGGGGAGTACCCGCGCGAGCTCTTCCGCACGGTCGCGGATGCCGGCCACTTCGGCGCGCAGTTCGATCCGCGGTGGGGCGGCGCCGGTCCGGACCTCGTGGCGACGGCCGTGTTCGCGGAGGAGCTGGCCCGCTGTGGTGCAGCCGGGATCGCAGCGGACCTTCGAGCCCATGCCGACTTCGCCTGCCGCTACATCGACCGGTACGGCACCGACGCGCAGAAGGAGCGGTACCTCGCCCCGTCCATCGCAGGTGACCTCGTCGGCGGCATCGGTGTCGTCGGGGTCGATGACGCGGGCATCGTCAACGGACCTGCCATCCGCGCCTCACGCGATGGGGACGCGTGGCTCCTCGAGGGTGAGGATGACCTGACGTTCAACGGCTCCTGGGCCGACTACCTCATCGTCCCGGCGGCCGGTACCTCGGCCGAGGATCCGGACGTCCTGCTCTTCATCGTGGACACCGCTGCTGCCGGGGTCGAACTGCGTCGACAGCACCGAGGTGGGTGGCGGACGTCCCACACGGCGGATCTCTCGTGCGCGCAGGTGCGGGTCCCCGAGGAGAACCGCCTCGATCAGCCCGGCGACGGGGCGCAGGCGATCACCGAGCACCTCAGCTGGGAGCGGCTCCTCGCCGCGCTCGCCGCCGTGGTGGCCGCCGAGGTCAGCCTCCAGCAGGCGATCAGCTACGCACGCGAGCGCGAGGCGTTCGGCCGGCCGGTCGCCTCCTTCCAGGTGTGGCAGCACCGGTTCGCCGACCTCGGAACGGAGGTCGAGCTCGCCCGCTCCCTCGCCTACCACGCGCTGCGGTTGTTCGTCGCCGATGAAGCCGGCGATGACGTCCTCCCCGGCGAGGTCAGCCGCTCCACCGCGATGGCCAAGCTGTACGCCGATCGGGTCGCCCAGCGAGCCGCCGACGAGTGCGTCCAGGCCCACGGAGGTGCGGGATATCTGACGGAGTACCCGGCGCAACGCTACTGGCGCGACTCCCGGCTCGGCGCACCCGGTGGCGGCACGGTCGAGACGCTACGTGAGATCGTCGCGAGCAGCTACGGCCTGTAGACCTCGGTCGACCGGGATGTCTGCCCTGTGACCCTCGAGGAGCATGCTGGCAGCGGCGGAGACGCGACGTCCTCCGCCGCCCAGGTGGACGTCCGTGCGCTTCGCACCTACCTCGACGCTGTGCTGCCGGGGGTGATCTCCGGCGACCTGACGATCGAGCTGCTCTCGGGTGGGCGGTCCAACCCCACGTTCCGTCTCGCCGACGACACGAACCGGTGGGTCCTGAGGCGTCCGCCCTACGGCCCCGTCCTTCCGACGGCGCACGACATGGGCCGGGAGTACCGGATCCAGACGGCGCTGGCCGCGACCGCCGTCCCGGTCGCACGCACCATCGTGCTCTGCGAGGACGAGTCCATCCTCGGTGCACCGTTCTACATCATGGAGATGATCGACGGCGTGACCCTCCGCGACCGTTCGCAGACCGGTCAGCTGTCGGCCATCCAGCGGCGCCAGGTCAGCACAGCGCTGCTCGACACCCTCATCGCCCTGCACGCCGTCGACCCCACCGAGGTGGGCTTGCAGGACTGGGGCCGGCCAGCGGGGTACCTCGAACGGCAGCTGCGCCGGTGGCGGAAGCAGTGGGTGGCTTCAGCGACCGCTCCGCGTCCAGAGGTGGAGGAACTCCTCGATCTTCTGGGTCGGACCTGTCCGCAGACACGTCATCCCGGGATCGTCCACGGGGACTTCAAGCTCGACAACGTGATGGTGGACGCAACGGATCCGACCAACGTCCGGGGGGTCCTGGATTGGGAGATGTCGACGCTCGGCGACACGCTGACCGATGTCGGCATCCTGCTCAGCTTCTGGGACGAGCCAGGTGAGGTCCCCAACCCGATCAGCAAGGGGGCGACCGCCTTCGAGGGGTTCCTCTCCCGCGAGGAGATGGCCGGTCGGTACGCCGAGGCCCGAGGTCTCAGCCTCGCGGACCTGACCTGGTACCTGGTGTTCGCCGACCTCAAGATCGGCATCATCCTGGAGGGCATCAACGCCCGCTATCGGCAGGGGCGGACGGTCGGGGACGGCTTCGACGACGTGGGGGATATGGCGGGCGTGCTGCTGGAGCGTGCCCGCGAGCGTTCGATGGCGCAGCTGCACGGCTGAGGAGCGCGTCCCGCGGCGGGTCTCGCGGGGCAGGATCCTCGTCAGGGCGGGCCCGAACCTCGTTGCTCAGGTGGCCGCCGCTGCCGTGAGGTAGCGGACGATCCGCCACTGGACGAGGCCGGCGGTCACCGTGATCCCAGCGAGGATGGCGATCGTCGTGACCAGCGACAGCACACCGGTCGCGGCCAGCGACGTGATCGCGATGCCGCCGAGCACGACCGGGGTCGACACGACGACCGCTGCGCCGAGCTCGGTGGCGGCTGAGGACTCCATCTCGGGGTCGACCATCGTGATCAGCGCCAGCCCCGACGCGGCGACCCCGGTGCGTCCGGCCCGTCCGACCCTCCCGATGCGGTGGGTGTAGGTCTCCGCAGCAGCCGGCACGTCGTGGTTGATGACGTGGGTGAGGTGGTCGATGTCGAGCCCGCGGGCGGCGACGTCGGTGGCGACCAGCAGGTCGGCGGTCCCGCTGCGCAGACGGTCCATGACCCGGTCCCGCTGGTCCTGGTCCATCCCGCCGTGCAGTGCCTCCGCCCGGTAGCCGCGACCGTTCATGACCTCGGTGAGCGCGTCCACCTCGACCCGGGTGCCGCAGAACACGATGGCCGCCTCCGGGCCTCGATGTCCAGCAGCCGGCCGAGCGCCGCGGGCTTGGCACCACGCGGCACGACGTAGGCGAGCTGGCGGACCTTCGGGGTGTGCTCCTCGCCGGCCTGGCGGCGCCCGATCGTGATCCGCTGCGGATCGGTCAGGTGCTGGCGGGCCAGCTGATCGATCCGTGCGGGCAGGGTCGCGGAGAACAGCACCGTCTGCCGGGCCGTCGGGGTCGCCGCCAGGATCGTGTCGAGGTCCTCGGCGAAGCCCATGTCGAGCATCTCGTCGGCCTCGTCGAGCACCACCACCTCGACAGCATCGAGGTGGAGGCTGCCGCGCCCGATGAGGTCCACGGCCCGTCCCGGGGTGGCGACCACCACGTCGACGCCGCGGCCGAGCTCCTTGAGCTGGCGCCAGATCGGCTGGCCCCCGTAGACCGGCAGCCCCCGCGCGCCCAGCCGTCGACCGTAGGCGTGCACGGCCTGCGACACCTGCATCGCGAGCTCGCGGGTCGGGGTGAGCACCAGCGCCCGTGGCGGCCGGCCGCGGTCGCCGTCGGGCAGGCGTTCGAGGATCGGCAGGGCGAACGCCGCGGTCTTGCCGGTCCCGGTCGCGGCCTGGCCGAGCAGGTCCTGGCCGGCCAGCAGCACCGGGACGGCCTCGCGCTGGATCGGGGTCGGTTCCTCGTACCCGAGGTCGACCAGGGTGCTGACCAGCTCCGGCCGGAGTCCGAGCGCGGCGAAGGGGTGGTCCGGGGTGCTCATGGGATGCGTCCAGGGGACAGGCGTCGCCCCTGGCGGGCACGACGGACGGAACGACGTGGCCCCCAGTGTCGCGTACCGATGCGGTGCTCGCCGAGGGGGTCCGTCGCCTCACATCACTGGCGGGGTGACCTCCAGTGCGCCGCGCTCGTAGCGCTGGATCAGCACGATCCCGGTCAGGATGCTCACGCCGCCGAGCAGCTGGAGCAGGTTGGGGAGCTCCGACAGCACGAGCCACGCCGCCAGGATCGCGAACAGCACCTCGGACAGCGACACGAACGAGGCCGAGCGCGATCCGAGCCGTACCACCCCGGCGATCCCGGTGAGGTAGGCCGTCGAGGTGGAGATCAGCACGAGCCAGGCGGCGGGTAGCAGCATGCTGACGGTGCGGCCGGCCAGCACCGCATCCTGGGTCGTCGCGGTCAGATCGAGGATGCCGACCAGCCCGGCGAGTAGGAGGGTGAGCGCGCCCACCAGGGTGCCCCCGGCGGCCATCACCAGCGGGGGCAGGTCGGCGTCCTGTCGGGCCGACAGGCTGAAGTACCCGGCCTGGCAGACCGCCGCGGTCAGCCCCCACGCGACCCCGACCGGGTCGACACGTTGTGCGCCGGTGAGGTCGAGCACGAGCACCAGGCCCACCAAGGTCAGCCCCGCGCCGACCAGGGTCGGTGTCGGCGGACGCTGCCGGGTCCGCAGGGAGGTCCAGGTCAGCAGCAGCACCGGGGCGAGGTACTGGAGCAGCAGCGCGACCCCGACGTCCAGGGTCCGCACCGCGCTGAAGAACGACAGCTGGACCCCGGCCATGGCCACGATGCCGTAGATCACCAGCACCTTCAGCCGCGCGCGGTCGAGCCGGAGCCGACCACGCTCCAGCGCCACCGCGAGCACCAGCAGCAGCACCGCCGAGCCGCCGAGCCGCAGTAGCACCGCGGCGGCGGAGGACCACCCGGCCTCGATCAGGGCCTTGCCCATCGAGCCGCCGGGGCCGAAGGCGGCCGCGGAGACCGTCGCCAGCACCAGCCCATGGCGTTGGCGTCGCTGCTGCTCCCCGGATCGCGTCGCCGCGGCTCGGGTGCCCTCGGTGCTCATGCGCGCACCGGCCGCTGGCGGAGCGCAGCGACCACCGATGGGGGCAGGGGCGGGGTGGACATCGAGGTGACGGTACCCGGACGGCATCGGCGCACGCCTAGCCTGGCGGGTAGCGACACGGAGGCGGCGGATGGCGACCAGGGTGCGGGCGGGTTGATGCGTGCCTCGGGGTCGGCATGACGGCGCCTGCGGCCGGGCTGCCACGGCTGGTGCCGGTGCAGGGACGGGCGCTCGACGGCACGCTCGTCGAGCTCCCCTCGCAGCTACCGGGCAGGCGCTCGGTCGTGGTGCTCGCGTTCCGGCAGCGCCAGCAGCAAGACGTCGATCGCTGGATCGACCTGGCGGTGGCGTTGGGTGTCCCCCCGAGCCCCCTCGATGCCGCGGGGCCCCTGGAGACGGCGGTGATCGAGGTGCCGGTCCTCGCCCGGCGCTACCTCGGTGCCCGCCGGTTCATCGACGGCGGCATGGCGACCAGCATCGCCGACCCGGCGGTTCTCGCTCGCACGATCACGGTCTACACCGACCCGACCGCCTTCCGCCGGCGGTGTGGCGTACCGACCGCCGATGAGGCCACGGTCCTGCTCGTCGACCGCGCCGGTGTCGTCACCTGGCACCGGACGGGGCCGCCGCAGGCCGAGGACCGCGCGGCGCTCGCTGACGCGCTCGCTGCCGGT
>SKII01000006.1 GCA_007116505.1 Nitriliruptoraceae bacterium | reverse complement strand
GAGGACGAGCAGCTCGTCGGAGCGAGCGACGACTGACGCTCAGGCGCCGGTGAAGCCTGACGCTCAGGCGCCGGTGACCTCCGCGAGGAACGGGCGCAGGATCGCGGCGAGCTCCGCCGGGCGCTCCTGGTGCGGCACGTGCCCGCAGTCGGGCAGGAGCGTGAACCGTCCACCGGGCACCGTGCCCGCGACCCACCGCCCCCAGCGCGGCGGGATCGTGCGGTCCTGCGCACCGGCGACGACGAGCGTCGGGACGCGGATCGAGCGCAGCACGCGGCGCATGTCCGGCGGCTGCTCCGCGGTCATCACCTCCCACAGTCCTCGCGACCATCCCTCCGCCCGCATGAGGGTCGCGTAGGCCGCGACGACGTCCTCGGTCGCCCGGGACGGGTCCGCCCAGGAACGCGCGACGCGCGCATGGGTGATCTCGCCGGCGACGCGCTCGATGAGACGCGGGGCGACGCGCCGTAGCGGTGCGGTACCGAGCAGCGGACGCAGCGGCGGTGGTGCACCGACGTCGCCGGTGATCGCAGGGGCGAGCAGCACGAGCGCCCGCACGCGTTCGGGCTGCTGCGCGTACATCTCGAGCACGTTCGTCCCGCCGGCTGACGCACCGACGAGCACGGCCCGCTCCACCCCGAGGTCGTCGAGCAGCGCCCAGCCGAGCCGGGCCGCCGAGGCGCGCGTGTAGGGGTTGTCCGCACGGCCGTCGCGCATGGGACGCTCGGTCAGCCCGAACCCGGGCCGGTCCCACGCGACGAGGCGGTGCCTGTCGGCGAGCAGCGGCGCGAGGCGGTCCCAGACGGGGGTCGACCCGTAGAAGTGGTGGGAGAGCAGCAGCGTCGGCACGTCGTCGGGCGCGGATGCGACGTCGGGCCCATGGACCTCGTGGTGGACCTCGATGCCGTCGAGCGTCACGAAGCGGCTCCGGGGGCGCGCGAGCTCACGCCGGGGCAGGCGGTCGGCGGGGGTGGTCTCCGGGAGGAGCAGCGGCGCACCGACGAGACCCCCTGCGAGCGTCGCGAGCGTGAGCGCAGCCCGCCGCGCGGTCCGCCAGCCGCCGCTCATCGGGCGCCCTCGGCTTCCGGGGCGGCCGGGACATCCGGGGCGGCCGGACGGTGGGTCGCGGTCGGTAGGCTCCACGCATGGACGGACACCCTGCGGCTGGTCCGAGCGACGACCGGGCCGGTGGCCCGGCGCAGCGCCATGTGCTCGTCGCGGTCGCATGGCCGTACGCGAACGGCTCGCTGCATCTCGGTCACCTCGCCGGTGCGTACCTGCCCGCCGACATCTTCGCGCGCTACCACCGGATCGCCGGTAGCCGCGTGCTCATGGTCTCCGGGTCCGACGGGCACGGGACCCCGATCACGGTGCGCGCGGAGCAGGAGTCAACCACGCCGCGCGAGGTCGTGGAGCGCTTCCACCCGGAGTTCCTGCGCTACTGGGAGGAGCTCGGGATCTCGTTCGACCTGTTCACGCCGACGCTGACGGAGAACCACGCCCGGACGACGCAGGAGGTCCTCCGCGGGCTGCACGCGAACGGTCTGCTCGGGGCGCGCACGACGCTCCAGCCGTTCGACCCGGTCGCGAAGCGTTTCCTGCCCGACCGCTACGTCGAGGGGACCTGCCCGCGCTGCGGGTCCGACGGTGCTCGTGGCGACCAGTGCGACGCCTGCGGTGCGACGCTGGACCCGATCGACCTCGTCGATCCGCGCTCGAAGCTGACGGGCGCGACCCCGGAGACGCGCGAGACGGAGCACTACTTCTTCCTCCTGCCGAAGCTCGGCGAGCGCATGCTCGAGTGGCTGTCGAGCCGTGAGGGCTGGCGTCCGCACGTCATCAACTGGGCGATCGGGTTCGTGCGCGAGGGGTTCCAGGACCGCGCGATCACGCGCGACATCGACTGGGGTGTCGCGCTGCCCGACGACGTGACCCTCGCCGGTGCCGAGAACAAGCGCATCTACGTGTGGTTCGACGCGGTCATCGGCTACCTGTCGGCGTCACGCGAGTGGGCCGAGCGCAGCGGCGACCCGGAGGCGTGGCGCGCATGGTGGGAGGACCCGGCCGCCGAGTCCTACTACTTCATCGGCAAGGACAACGTCCCGTTCCACGCCGTGTTCTGGCCGGCGCAGCTGATGGGATCGGGCGACCTGAACCTCCCCACGGACGTGCCTGCGAACCAGTACGTCACGTTCAAGGGGGCGAAGGCGTCGAAGTCGCGCGGGGTCGGCCGCTCGCTGCTCGACTACCTCGAGGTCTACCAGCCGGACGCGCTCCGCTACGCGGTGGCCGCGCACCTGCCCGAGCAGTCCGACGTGGACCTCACGGAGGAGGACCTCGTCCGCCGCATCAACGACGAGCTCGCCGCTGCCTGGGGGAACCTCGTCAACCGCGTGTTCGCGATGACCGCGAAGAACTTCGATGGCGTGATGCCGGAGGCGGGTGAGCTCGCCGACGCGGACCGGGCACTGCTCGCGACGGTCGACGGGATGCTCACCGACACGGGCGCCGCGCTCGAGGCGGTCGAGCTGCGGCGGGCGCTGCGCCTCGCGCTCGGTGGTGCGCAGGAGGTCAACGCGTACCTCAACGAGATGGAGCCGTGGCGCACGGCCAAGGTCGACCTGGCCCGCACGGGCACGACGCTCCACGTCGCGCTCCAGGCGATCGCCGGGATCGCGGTCGCGTTCGCTCCGTTCACGCCGTTCTCGTCGGCGACGATCCACGGTTGGCTCGGCCTCGGCAGCACGCTCGAGGGAGCCGGCTGGCGTCGCCCGGAGGTGCCGGCAGGGACCCGGCTCGGAGAGGCGACACCGCTGTTCGCCCGCGGCGAGCTGCCCGAGCAGCCCGCGGAGGACGAGGTTCCCGCCGGCTGAGGCGACGGCGTCAGCCGTGCGTGTCAGCCGTGCGCCTGCAGGTGCTCCCACGCGTCGCCGACGATCGTGGTGAGCCCGGGACGGCGCGGCTCCCAGCCGAGCACCGCGCGTGCACGCTGTGACGACGCGACGAGCACCGCCGGGTCCCCTGCACGGCGGTCCTCCTCGACGACGGGGACGGAGAGCCCCGTGACCTCCTCCGCGGCGGCGATGACCTCGCGCACGCTGAAGCCGGTCCCGTTCGCCAGGTTCGCGACGATGCGGCCGTCGCCGGTGCCCGCCGCCGCGTCGCCGTCGCGCGAGGCCGGAGAGCCCGCGTCGAGCGCGTCGAGCGCCAGGACGTGCGCGTCGGCGAGGTCGGCGACGTGGACGTAGTCACGTACGGCCGTGCCGTCGGCGGTGGGGTAGTCGGTACCGAACAGCCGCACGTGCTC
>SKII01000159.1 GCA_007116505.1 Nitriliruptoraceae bacterium | reverse complement strand
CTTCCGTCCGTCCTTTAACGACCGGTCCTGCGAGGCCGGGAAGGAGGAGCCCGGTGGTCCTGCCCTGCGCTCGTACGTCCGTCACGGCCCTCATCGGCCGGGGCAGCGGCGTCGCCGCGGTCCGACCGTGAGGCGCCTCCTCGACGCGGACGACCTCGCCCGGATGGTCCGTCGCCTCGCGCACGAGCTCCTCGAGGGGGCCGGCGGTGCGTCCGATCTCGTGCTGCTCGGCGTGCGCACCCGCGGTGTGCCGCTCGCGCGCAGGCTCGCGGACGCGATCCGCACGATCGAGGACGTCGAGGTCCCCGTCGGCGAGCTCGACGTCACCCTCTACCGCGACGACCTCGCGCTGCGCGCGCCGATGCCGATCGGTGCGACCGAGGTCCCCGTCGACGTCGAGGGCCGCACCGTCGTGCTCGTCGACGACGTGCTCTACACCGGCAGGACCGTGCGTGCGGCGCTCGATGCGACGAGCGCGCTCGGCCGGCCGGCGCGCATCCGTCTCGTGTGCCTCGTCGACCGCGGGCACCGCGAGCTCCCCGTCCGAGCGGACCACGTCGGGAAGAACCTGCCGACGTCCGCCGACGAGAGTGTCGTCGTCCGGCTCGTCGAGACCGACGGTGTCGACGAGGTCGTCATCGAGGACGCACGATGAGCGAGCCGCTGACCGACCTCATCGCGATCCGTGATCTGACGCGGGCCCAGGTCGAGGACCTCCTCGACACCGCGCGCGAGATGCTGCCCATCGCACGACGCGAGCGGGCGAGCGTGCCGACCCTGCGCGGCCGCATCGTCTGCAACCTCTTCCTCGAGGACTCCACGCGGACCCGGCTGAGCTTCGACCTAGCGGCGAAGCGCCTGTCCGCGGACGTCGTCGAGTTCTCCGCCGAGGGGACGTCGGTCAAGAAGGGCGAGTCGCTCCTCGACACGGCGGAGACGCTCATGGCGCTCGGTGTCGACCTCATCGTGCTCCGGACGTCGTCGGCCGGTGCGCCCGTGCAGCTCGCGCGCGAGGTCGAGGTCCCTGTCCTCAACGCTGGAGACGGCTGGCACCAGCACCCCACGCAGGCCCTCCTCGATGCGCTGACGATCCAGCAGCGGAGGGGGACGGTGCAGGGCGCGCGGGTCACCATCGTCGGCGACATCCTCCACTCCCGGGTGGCACGGAGCGAGGTCGAGCTGCTGCGCATGCTGGGAGCGCACGTCACGCTCGTCGCGCCGCCGACGCTCCTCCCGCCCGACGTCGCGGCCTGGGGGGTGGAGGTGACCTCGGACATCGATGCGGTCCTCAGCTCGACCGACGTCCTCTACGTGCTGCGGGTGCAGCGCGAGCGCATGCACCGCGCGTTCTTCCCCTCGTCGCGCGAGTACACGCGCATCTGGGGTATCGATGCCGCTCGGATGCGCCAGCTGCCCGCGGACGCGCTCCTCATGCATCCCGGACCGGTCAACCGCGGGGTGGAGCTCACGACCGACGCGATGGCGGATCCCCGGTCCGTCATCACCGAGCAGGTCACGAACGGCATCGCCGTCCGGATGGCATGCCTGTACCGGCTGCTCTCGGCGGGGCCGATCCCGACCGGATCGAGGACGGAGGTCGCACCGTGACGACGCTGCGCATCGCGGGAGGCCGCGTCCTCGACCCCGCGTCCGGGACGGACCGCACCGCGGACGTGCTCGTGCGTGACGGCCTCATCGTGGCCGTCGGTGACGACGTCGCCGCCGACGCGACGGCCACCTCGGCGGTGGTCCTCGACGCGTCCGGCTGCTGGGTCACCCCGGGGCTCGTCGACCTCCACACGCACCTCCGCGAGCCCGGAGGCGAGGGCGCGGAGGACATCGCGACCGGTTCCGCGGCTGCTGCCGCGGGTGGCTACACGGCGGTCGCTCCGATGGCGAACACCGACCCCGTCGCCGACACGGCTGTGGTCATCGAGCTCGTGATGCGCCGCGGCAGGGAGGTCGGGCTCGTCGACCTGCTGCCCGTCGCATCGATCACCCGAGGGCTCGCCGGCGCGGAGCTCACGCCGATGGGCGAGCTCGCGCGCTCCGACGCCCGCGTCGACTTCTTCTCCGACGACGGCATCCCGCTCGGCGACAGCCTCGTGATGCGCCGAGCACTGCAGTACGCGAGCGCGTTCGACGTGGTGATCTGCAACCACTCCGAGGACCCGGTGCTGACGGCCGGTGCGCAGATGAACGAGGGGGCGCTCTCCGCGGTCCTCGGACTCCCCGGCTGGCCGCGCGAGGCCGAGGAGGTCATGCTCGCCCGCGACCTCATCCTCGCCCACGGCGCAGGCGCTCGTCTGCACGTGCCACATCTCACGACCGCCGGCGGCGTCGGGCTCGTCCGCCGGGCGAAGGCGGCGGGGACGCGCGTGACGGCCGAGGTCACCCCGCACCATCTCTCGCTCGACGACACCGAGGTCGCCGCCTACGACGCGGTGATGAAGGTGAACCCTCCGCTGCGGACCCGCGCCGACATGGACGCGCTGCGCGCTGCGCTCGTCGACGGGACGATCGATGCGGTCGCGACCGACCATGCGCCGCACGGGCGGGAGGCGAAGCGTCAGCCGTGGGAGCACGCGCCATGCGGGATGCTCGGACTCGAGACCGCCCTGGCGGTCGTGCACACCGAGCTCGTCGTGAGCGGGATGCTGCAGCCTCTCAACGCCGTCGCCCGCTTCACGACCGGTCCGTCCCGGGTGCGGGACACGCGGGGCCACGGAGGACCCATCGCCGTGGGCGCCCCGGCGAACCTGCAGGTGTTCGATCCGGGCCACGTCTGGACCGTCGACCGCGCGCTGATGCGCAGCCGCGCGGACAACACGCCCTTCCACGGCCGCACCCTCGTCGGCCGTACCCGCCACACCGTGCTCCACGGCCGCCCCACCCTGCGTGACGGCGAGGTCGTGCTGGAGGTCCCCCATGCCTGAAGCCCTGCTCGTCCTCGAGGACGGCACCATGTTCCGTGGCCGCAGCGTCGGTGCGACGGGCACCGTCCTCGGTGAGGCCGTGTTCAACACCGGCATGACCGGCTACCAGGAGGTCCTCACGGACCCGTCGTACCGTGGCCAGATCGTCGCGATGACCGCTGCGCACGTCGGGAACTACGGCATGCACCCCGACCACGCCGAGTCCGACGCGATCCAGGTCGCCGGCTTCGTCGTGCGCGAGATGGCGCACCGGCCCTCGTCCTGGCGCTCGCAGGGCAGCCTGCCCGATGCGTTGCGCGACGCGGACGTGGTCGCCATCGAGGACGTCGACACGCGGCGGCTCACGCGCCGCCTGCGCGAGCACGGCGCGATGCGTGCGGGGCT
>SKII01000142.1 GCA_007116505.1 Nitriliruptoraceae bacterium | reverse complement strand
TTCCGGGCGGATCCTGGACGGTCCCGGACCTGTCGCCAGTCGCGGGAGCAGCCCCGACTCGAGGGCGAGTTCGACCGCCTCGGTGCGCCGGGACACACCCAGCGCCCGGTAGATCGGGAGCGCCATCTTTCGCAGCGTCCCCGGCGAGTAGCGGCGGCGCTCCGCGATCGCGTTGAAGCCGAGCTCGCCTGCGAGGTCGCCGAGCAGCTGATGCTGCGCGGCGGTGAGCCGCGCATGGAGCTCGGGGAACGCGGCCAGGCGAGCCTCGCGGCCCAGCCGCACGAGACCGCGCCGCTCCGCGTCTGCGGCGACGGCGAGCAGCGAGGCGCGCTCCGCCTGCGGCACGTGCGCCGGCACCGTTCCAGTCGTGCCGTACGTCGCGACGTGGGCGAGACGGCCCCGAACTGCGGCATCGATGCGCGACTCGATGCCGAAGCGGACGAACTCGAGGGCATCGTCGCGCGCGGCGGCACCGGCGGCCAGCTCCTCCGCCTCGGCGTAGCGGCCCTGCAGCGCACGGAGGTTCGCGAGGTGGCGTGCCGAAGAGCCGTAGCACACGATGCCGAGCACGTCGGTCGGGACGCGCTCGCCGTAGGGCTCTAGGAGCTCCGCCGTGCGGTCGACGAGCGTCACGCCCCGCGTGCCGTCGGGGAGCATGAGCTGCGCGAGGTCGACGTGGCGCAGGTGGAAGAGGGCACGCGCTACGAGCACGAGGAACAGGTTCAGGTTGCCGCGGTTCACGCCGCCCGCGACGAACAGGTCGAGCATGGCCGCCGCGTCGTCGATGAGGCGCACGCTCGGGGTCAGTCGTTCGCCATCGGGCGTGCGCGCACCGACCGAGAGGGCGTCCGGCGCTCCCGCCACCGCGTGCCGCTCGGCCACGTGGCGGGCGAGGAGCTCGAGGCGGCCGGCGCGGACGAGCGGCGGCAGCTCGGGAGCGCCGGGGAGGAACAGCTCTGCGTCGGCCGGACGGTCGTACTGATGCTCCATGCTCAGCATGAGGCGCTGCACGCGGATGACGAGCTCGGCCATCGGCTCGTCGGCACGACGGCCCGACGTCGCGGCGACCTCGGTGACGGACGGCGCGAGGGGCGAGGCGCTCGCCTCGAGCAGCATCGCCCGCACCGTCGCGATGCGCCACGACGTCAGCGGCGAGCCGTCGCCGAGGGCGGGGCTCGCATCGAGCAGTGCACGCTCGACGCTGACCCGGTCACCGACCGACAGCGCGTCGAGCGCGAGACGCGTCCCCGCCCACGCGCGGTCGAAGCCCCGCAGCACCGGCAGCGAGCGGCGCAACCGCTGCCAGCGCTCGCCCGCGAACTCGTCATGGAGGTGCGTGCGCGCCCACGCCACGTCGATCGTCGCCCGCAGCTCGACGTCGTCGGGTGCTAGCGCGGCGAGCAGCCCCTCCGCACGGTCGATGAGCGCGTGCGCCTCACGGTCGGCCCGCAACCAGCGCTCGCGCTGGACGGGCGTCGTCGACGACGGCGAGGGCACGGCGCCCGCGCCCTCCGCATCCGCGACGGCCGGATCGGTACCACGCAGGTTGAACGGTCGCACGAGCGCGCTGGCATGTGGCTGCATGCTCGTGAGCTCGGCCGCACGGCACAGGAGCGGGACGACGTCGACGTCCTCGCCGAGGCGCGCGACCGCCCTCATCAGCATCCGCTCCGCCTCCGCCGCCTCGTCCTGCCCGAGGTACTCCGCGCCCGCGGTCGCCGCGAGCGCCGCAGCCACGAGCGCCCGGCGGCAGTCCGCGGCCATCTCCCCGCTGCGAGCGTCGAAGGAACGCAGCACCGTCCGGGCGACCATCCCTGCGAGCGGCCGGCGTCCCGCGTCGACCGCGACCGTCGCGAGCGTGCTGCCGAGCACGCGCCAGCGGACGGGATCGTCGATGCTCATCTCCCACAGCGATTCGAGCGCGGCGACCTCACCGTCGAGGTCGCCGAGCGTGCGCGCCTGGTCCCACGCCGCCTCCGCGACCTCGCGCAGCACGTCGCGCGGTGCATGCTCACCGGCACGCCGGAGGTGACGCAGCGCCGTCGGTGCGTCGGACGCTCGGCCGGGCAGCTCCAGCAGCGTGCGCGCGATCGCCACGTGCCGCTGCGGACGCCCGACGGCGTCGTGTGCGAGCGCGGAGAGGCGCAGCGCCTCCGCGCTGAACCGCAGGCGCACCGGCGTGTCGGCGTCCTGCGCCCCGTCCGCCGGCGACACGAGCGTGAGCAGGCCGAGGGCGAGCGCACGCGACAGCGACTCGGTCATGTGCGCGCCGAACACCGCCTTGGGCAGCGCCGGGTCGAACGGGCCGTCGAACAGCGCGGCGTCGACGACCGCCGCATGCACCTCGGGGTCGAGCCCGGCGAGCATCGCGTCCGCGACGCGCCGCACCCGGCTCGTCGGATCGGCGAGCGCCACGGCGAGCCGGTCGACGGGCGGACCCGCGACGACCCCGACCGGCGACGCCGCGTAAAGGTCGTCGAGGGCCGCGTCGACGAGGCGCGGGATCCCGCCAATCGCATCGCGAACCGCGGTGACGAGGGCCGGCTCGACCGGCCCGTGCTGCTCGTCGGCGGCGGCGAGCAGCATGCCGAGAGTTGCGTCGTCGAAGGGCGTGACGTCGAGCCGCTCGCCCACCGCACCGATCCGGCGCAGCAGCGCGTCGGACGCACCGTTCGGTGCGGCCTCCGGTGGACGGACCGCGGCGAGGACGAGCGCGCGACGTCGGCGGAACTCGTCCGCGGCGTCCGCGACTCGCTCGAGCAGCGCCCGGCGGGTCGTGTCGGCATCATCGATGGCGAGGAGGACCGGCCGGTCCGCCGGGAGGGCGAGCACCTCGTCGACGAGCGCACCGGCCCGACCCTCGACGTCCGCGTCGAGCGCGAGGTGCACCGTCACACCGAACGCCCAGCAGGTCTCCGCCGCCGCGATCAGCGCGGTGGTGCGCCCCGACCCGGAGCCGCCGGTGACCAGGACGATACGACCGGAGCCGTGCGGCGCGCGACCCACCGCATCGACGTCCTCGGTCGTCGTCGCACACAGCCCGTCGACGAGCGCGACGAGCGGCCCGCGCGTGATGAGCGCGCGCCGGCGCGCGGGTGGTCTCTGCGGTGTCCTGTCCACGTGCCCCCGTGCAGGCGCGCAGTAGCGCACCCTCAGGAATCGAGCGTACTGAGGAGGCCGCCGGGGTGCCCGAGGAGGCCGGTGGTGCGACCGAGCGCGACCGCCTCGTCACGACCGGACACGCCGAGCGCCCGGTAGACGGGCAGCGCCATCTTCCGCATCGTCCCGACCGTGTAGCCCCGCTGCTCGGCGAGCTCGGGGAACCGCAG
>SKII01000099.1 GCA_007116505.1 Nitriliruptoraceae bacterium | reverse complement strand
CCTGGCTGTCTACGCACGATGACTTCCTTAACCACTGAGCTGTATTTAGGGACCTTAGCTGATGGTCTGGGTTGTTTCCCTCTCGACTACGAAGATTGTCCCCCGCAGTCTGAGTCCCAGGGTACCACATACGGTATTCGGAGTTTGATTGGGTTTGGTAGGCTGGTAGGCCCCCTAGCCCATTCAGTGCTCTACCCCCGTATGTTAATGACCTGAGCCTATACCAATATATATTTCGGGGAGAACCAGATATCTCCAGGTTTGATTAGCCTTTTACTCCTATCCACATGTCATCTCCGCATTTTGCAACATACGTGAGTTCGGTCCTCCACACAGTTTTACCTGGGCTTCAACCTGCACATGGATAGATCACCTGGTTTCGGGTCTGCCGCATACTACTCGACGCGCTATTCACACTCGCTTTCGCTCCGCCTACGTGGCGTAACCACTTAAGCTCGCAGCATACGACAAGTCGCTGGGGCATTATGCAAAAGGCACGACACAACCCTGGACGAACCATAGGGCCGTGACTGCTTGTAAGTCGTTGGGTTCAGGAACTCTTTCACTCCCCGCCAGGGGTACTTTTCAGTTTTCGCTCGCGCTACTCTCCACTATCGGTCTATCAGGAGTATTTAGCCTTGGAGGGTGGTCCCCCCATGTTCACGCCAGGTTACACGGGACTGGCGCTACTCGGGAATTCCCTAGGCCTAACAGCACTTCCTGTACGGGACTCTCACCCCCTACGGTCTGACGTTCCAGTCAGTTCCAGTCATGCTCTTAGTGCCACAGCGGGCTCCACACCCCGGAACGTAAACGCTCCGGTTTGGGCTACTCCGTGTTCGCTCGCCGCTACTTACGGAATCTCGGTTGATTTCTTTTCCTCCGGCTACTGAGATGTTTCAGTTCGCCGGGTTCGCCTCCACTCCCACAAAAGGAAGGGATGACCGCGGGTCTCGCGGCCGGGTTGCCCCATTCGGACACTTGGGGATCACAGCTTCGGTGCAGCTCCTCCCAAATTTTCGCAGCTAGGCACGTCCTTCTTCGCCTCTGATAGCCGAACCATTCACCAACGACCCTTAATTGCTTGATCATTGTTCCATTCGTGTGTGTTCCGCAGATATACTGTTGTCAAAGAACGCTCTACCCTTGGGCAGATGAACAGCTGTAGTGAGATATGACGTTGATACGAGCGATCAGGTATCAACTCAGCGTAATTCGTGACTCCACTGCCCAAAGGCAGCAGATGAACTACGGTTCTGGTCGTTGTGTGAGGACCGTTTATGCAAGATAAACATGGGCTTCCCACCACCAGTAGACCTGGCGGCTTTGTCCCACGACGGTCCGATTATCCCTAGAAAGGAGGTAATCCAGCCGCACCTTCCGATACGGCTACCTTGTTACGACTTAGTCCCCCTTACCAGCCTCACCTTCGGCGCGCTCCTCCTTGCGGTTGGGGCTGCGACTTCGGGTGCGACCAATTCGGGTGGCTTGACGGGCGGTGTGTACAAGGCTCAGGAACATATTCACCGCGGTGTAGCTGACCCGCGATTACTAGCGATTCCGGCTTCATGTAGGCGAATTGCAGCCTACAATCCGAACTGAGGACGGCTTTAAGGGATCTGCTCCACCTCACGGTCTTGCTTCCCTCTGTACCGGCCATTGTAGGACGTGTGTAGCCCAGACCATAAGGGCCATGATGACTTGACGTCGTCCCCACCTTCCTCCAACTTGCACGCGGCAGTCCGATCTGAGTCCCCGGCTTTACCCGCTGGCAACAGATCGTAGGGGTTTCGCTCGTTAAAGGACTTAACCTAACACCTCACGGCACGAGCTGACGACAGCCATGCAGCACCTGTACTGGTTACATCCGTTAAGATAAGCCCCATGCTTTCACATGGTTAATCCCAGTATGTCAAGGCCTGGTAAGGTTCTTCGCGTTGCTTCGAATTAAACCACATCCTCCACCGCTTGTGTGAGCCCCCGTCAATTCCTTTGAGTTTCAGCCTTGCGACCATACTCCCCAGGCGGAGCACTTAACAATTTTTCTCCGACAGGCATGCCAGAACGCACACCCATCTAGTGCTCATCGTTTACGGCGTGGACTACCAGGGTATCTAATCCTGTTTGCTCCCCACGCTTTCGTGCCTCAGCGTCAGTTGTGCCCCAGTAAGCCCCCTTCGGCTCCGGCCTTCCGAGTGATATCTACGCATTTCACCGCTACACCACTCGTTCCGCTTACCCCTAGCACACTCAAGCCCACCAGTATCAAATGCCATTCCACGGTTAGGCCGTGGGATTTCACATCTGACTTGACAGGCCGCCTACGCACCCTTTAAGCCCAGTAATTCCGAACAACGCTTGCCCCACACGTATTACCGCGGCTGCTGGCACGTGTTTAGCCGGGGCTTCCTCATGAGGGCAGTCAAGCCTGGAGCTATTCACTCCAGGATGTTCCCCCCTCGCAACAGTAGTTTACAACCCAAGGGCCTTCCTCCTACACGCGGCGTGGCTCCATCAGACTTGCGTCCATTGTGGAAGATTCGCGACTGCAGCCTCCCGTAGGAGTCTGGGCAGTGTCTCAGTCCCAGTGTGGCCGTACACCCTCTCAGGCCGGCTACTGATCATCGCCATGGTAGGCCGTTACCCCACCATCAAGCTAATCAGAGCTCGTCCGCTCCCCCGGCCGCAGGTCCCTAAGGATCCCTGCGCTTTCACCCCTGCACCCGAAGATGCCGTGGTCCCATCCAGTATTACAACCCGTTTCCAGGAATTATCCCAGTCCGGGGGGTACGTTAACGAACTATTACTCACCCTTCCGCCGCGCTACTCGTCCGAAGACTTTCACGCACAACTTGCATGCCTAAACCCCGCCGCCAGCGTTCGTTCTGAGCCAGGATCAAACTCTTCAAAAAAGTTATTCTCTGGTTTATGATCGCTCAACATGTACACGCACAAAATATTCCGCGCATGAACACTCAGGGGCCACATGCATACCATTTATGGCACGCACATAGCTTCTGTTCCATATCTCACTACAGCTATTGATCTGTCAAAGAGGCGCGCAGCTGGGCGGCGGTCAGATAACCACCAGTTGCTGCGAGGGCGCGGATATTGGAGGCTGCGACGCTACTGTCAACCTGCTTTTCTCAGGCTTGCGCAAAAGCGCATGAAATCAGGCCCAACTATCGTCTCGGGCCGGCACTGGGGGTGGCTCCTCAGTACCTAATGAGTGCGGCTCGGCTAAATCAGGGCACAAGTCGATGAGAGCATCTACGGCCAGTTGCAGGGCACCAGGGGCACCCAGACGCTGCCGCACAGCAATGAGATTGGCGAGACATTGGTCCCGCTGTGGACCAGCCCAAATACGTTCCAGATG
>SKII01000066.1 GCA_007116505.1 Nitriliruptoraceae bacterium | reverse complement strand
GGGCGTCGAGCAGCATCTGCTCGGCCTGGTGCAGCAGATCCAGGCGTTCTTCGAGATCAGCGGCGCGCGCTGCGCGAAACAGCAGCTGGTCGTACTCCGGCTCGAAAAAGCCGATGTCGTTTTGTGGGTTTTCGCTGAAAAACTGCTCCAGGAAATACATCGGATCAAGGTAGTTGCCGATCCAGCCGGCGCGAAACACCTCGGTGACGGCGCGCTGGCGGCGCGTATTGAGAAAGACCCGGAATTCTTCGTTGATCAGCGCTGTATTCACGCCCAGCGTCTGCTGCCACATCGCCGCGATCGCCAGCGAAATGCGGCGATGGTCTTCGTGGGTGTTATAGCGAATCTCGACCCGCAGCGGATTGTCCGGCCCGAAACCGGCCTCTGCCAGCAACTCCAGGGCGTGGGCCTCGCGCTCGGCCTGGGTCCAGGCGGCCCACTCCGGCTCGGCCGGTTCATAGCCGGGAATGCCGGGCGGGACGTAGGAAAAAGTCGGCTGCTGTCCGAAGCGGGTGATCTTTTCGGTGATGATTTCGCGGTCAATGGCCATCGACAGCGCTTTTCGTATGCGCACATCGTCGAAAGGCTCGCGCGTGGTGTTGAAGCCGAAGTAGTAGGTGCCGAACCAGTCGGCCACCGACAACTCGTCGGACAGGTTGGCCTGGATCCAGTTGAACTGGGTGGCGGGTACCTCGTAGGTCCACGACAGCTCGCCGGCACGGTAGCGCATCAGCTCGGCGGCCAGGTCTTCGGTGGGATAGAAAAATACCTCATCCAGAATGACATTGTCGGTATCCCAGTAGTAGGGATTGCGCACCACCCGAATGTGCGACTGCATGGCCAGTTCTTTGAGCTGGAAGGCCCCGTTGCTCACCATCACGCCGGGCCGGGCCCAGCGGTCGCCGTGGGCTTCCACGGTGGCGCGGTGGACGGGATAGGTCAGGCTGTGCGTCAGCACCTCGACAAACAGCGGGTTGGGTGCTTCCAGCTCGACTTCCAGGGTGAAGTCATCGATGACACGCACGCCCAGGTCCTCGGCTGGACGACGGCCGGCGATGATTTCCTCGGCGTGCAGGACGGGATTAAGCAGGATGGCAAAGCGCGAGCCCGTGGCCGGGTCGACAATCCGGCGGAAGCTGAAATCCCAGTCTGCGGCCGTCATCTGGTCGCCGTTGGACCAGCGTGCTTCCTCGCGCAGGAAAAACGTCCAGGTCAGGCCGTCCTCGCTGATCTCCCAGCGCTCGGCCACGCCCGGGATGATGGTGCCGTCGGGCGAGCGGGCGACCAGGCCTTCGAACAGGTCGCGCTGGACGTGCGTGCTCGGCACGCCCTCGGTCACGTGCGGGTCCAGACCCTGCGGCTGCGTACCGTTGCCGCGGTGCAGGATCTGTTCGGAGGCAAGGATGGACGGGTCTGGCCTGCCGTCTTCAGTGAACATCACCTCAGGCAGGTTCCAGCGCGCCGGTTCCGGTCCCGACTCCTCCGTTCCTGTGGGGCCGCAGCCGGCTAGCCAGCAGACCAGCAGGGCCAGACCACCAGCCGATACAAGATAGCGCATGGCGCGATCATAGCAGATTGAAAACGCATCGCTGCTCGCCTGTAATTGGCTGGGACTGGGCCGATCGGGGACCACGAAGCCACGTTGGATCGCGCCATGCCCTGTTCGGCGGCGGAACCTCGGCATCGCTTGTCGCCACCAGATCGGCTCAGGCCTCGCCGGACCGCTGGCACCATCGCATGCCCTACACTATGGGGTTTGCGCCATCGGAAAGCGGATGGTTCTGGCTGATCGCCAATGGCGGCCCGAGCCACACGCTTGGGGGTTGTAATGCCTGCAGAGATACCGGCTCGATGAGTGCCGCACGGAAAAGATTTCCCGCTCCGCTCTGGTCTGCGTTGGTGCCGGTGTTCACGCTGGCGGCGGGCGTGGCATCGCTTGTCTTCTGGTCCGGGCCCGTGCCGGGGCTGCTTGTGCCGTTTGCGGCCGTGCTGCTATTTGCTACGGTCCTGGCGGCCGTGCATCATGCCGAGACGATTGCCCATCGTCTGGGCGATCCATACGGCGCCATTGTGCTCGCGCTTGCCGTGACGATCATCGAAGTTGCGCTGATTGTCTCGGTTCTGCTCGCGGCACCGGCAGGAACCAGTGAAATTGCGCGCGATACGGTCTTTGCGGCCATCATGATCGTGCTCAACGGGATCGTTGGGCTGTGTCTTCTGGTCGGAGGGCTGCGCTTTCGCGAACAGGAATTCGTTGCGCGAGGATCCGTCGGGGCTCTCGCCGTCCTGGCCACGGTCGCCGTTCTGGCCCTGGTTTTGCCGAATTACACGGTAGCGGTGCCGGGACCCGTCTATGCCACGCCGCAATTGGTGTTCGTGGCGTTTGTATCGTTTGCCCTGTACGGCCTGTTTTTATTCGTTCAGACGGTGCGCCACCGCGGAGACTTCAGCGATCCGCGGCTGCAGGAACTCGCAGATCGCAAGCCGGGCCGGCGCGAGATGGCCACCGCGCTGGTTCTGCTTCCGATTGCGCTTCTGGCCGTGGTGCTGCTGGCCGAGACCCTGGCTCCCACGGTCGAGCACGCGGTGGCCCGCGCTGGCCTGCCCGCTGCCCTGGTCGGGGTGGTGATCGCCATGACGGTTCTTTTGCCCGAGGCTACCGCGGCCCTGCGCGCCGCGCGCGCCAACCGCCTTCAGACCAGTCTCAACCTGGCGCTTGGCTCTGCGTTGGCCAGCATCTGCCTGACCATCCCGGCCGTTGCCTTGTTATCGATTGTCCTGGGCCAGCCGCTGATCCTGGGGCTGGAGGCAGAGCACATCGTCCTGCTGCTGTTGTCGCTGTTCGTGGCAACGCTTTCGCTGGCCATGGGGCGCACGACGATTCTGCAGGGCGGTCTTCACCTGGTAATTTTCGGCGCCTTTCTGACCATTGCCGCAATTCCCTGACGGTCTTGGCGGCGATGGTGCCTGCGATGTTCCGGGCGCCCCAATCTCGGTGAAGACCGCTTTGAGCAGGCTTCAACACCGGGCAACGGGTGCGTTGTCGCCGAACCTACCGCCCGCTTGCGAATCCAAGCGGACAGACTGTCATCCCAGCAGGCAATTTCTGATGCCGAAACGCCCCGCCGTACCAGTCGCCTTTCTGCTTCTGGCCCTGAGCCCTCCCTTGCTTGGCGAGACGCGGGTCAGTGTCCCGCTGCTGGTGGACCGCGTTCACCTGGAAGCGCTGATGGCCGAAGCGCTGGGGCTGGACGAAAGCGGCCATGGTGTTCTGGAGAGCGATGCCTGCAACCGCCTGGTCCTTTCGGACCTGGCGCTCGATGCCGCCGAGCAGGGCCTGCAACTGTCGCTGGCCCTGGATGCGACCACGGGGGTCGAACTGTTCGGCCGCTGCCGTGGCCCGGGTTCGGTT
>SKII01000068.1 GCA_007116505.1 Nitriliruptoraceae bacterium | reverse complement strand
ATCGCGCTCGGGTTCGCGATGCGGCTGCTGCCCGTGCCCGCCTGGGCGATCGCCCTGCCCGCCGCAGCGCTCGCCGCCTGGATCGTCGGCCCGCTGCAGGTGCTGCGCTGGCGGCGCTGGTCGTGGCGGCTGACCGACGTGGCCGTCGAGCTGCGGTCCGGCGTGGTGGTGCACCGCCACGTGGTCGTGCCGTTCTTCCGCGTCCAGCAGATCGACGTCCTCGAGGGACCGCTCGAGCGCACCCTGGGGCTCGCGACGCTGCGGGTGACGACGGCGTCCGCCGCCGGCAGCCTCGACCTGCCGGGCCTGAGCGCGACGGTCGCCCCCGGCCTGCGGAGCGAGATCCTCGCCCGTGCGGCCCGGGCCAACGAGGAGCTCGGTCGGGACGGTCGCGATGCCGTCTGAGAGCCTGCGGCTCCATCCGCTGTCCGTGCTCGTCGGCGTGCCGCTGGCGCAGATCGGGAGGCTCGTCGTCCTGCCGCTCGCTGCGGCCCTGTTCGGCGGTGGCAGCGACCGGGGCCGGCTGGTCGTCTCGTCCGCCGTCGCGATCCTGCTGCTCGGCGCACTGGTGCTGCGCGTCCTCGCCTGGCGCCGCTTCACGTGGTCGTTCGACGGCGAGGCCGTCCGGGTCGAGCAGGGCGTCCTGTCGCGCAGCCGACGGGTCGTCAGCGTCGACCGGATCCAGCAGGTCGAGCTCGACCGGCCGTTCGTGCAGCGGCTGCTCGGCGTCGCGACGCTGCGCATCGAGACCGCCGGCTCCGACGCGGGCCCCGAGGTGGAGCTGCGCGTCCTGAGCCTCGAGGACGCGCTCGCCCTGCGCGCGTCGCTCCAGCCGCACCGGGAGCCGCACCGGGACGCGGGGCATGGCGACGTCGCGGTCGTGGCGGGCGCCGCGGCCGACCCTGCGGTGCCGCCGCCGGACACGGAGCCGGACGTCATCGTGCGCCTGACCCTCGGGGAGGTCGCCCTGTCATCGGTGACGGGAGCGCAGCTCCTGCTCGCCCCCGCGCTGCTCGCCGGCGCGCTGCAGGTCGTCGGCGACCGGACCACGGAGCTGGTCGAGGCTGCCGCGACGTGGCTGCTCGATGCGGTCGCCGCGGGAGCCGCACCGAGCGCGAGCGTCTGGGCGGCGGGCGCGCTGCTCGTCGCCGTCACCGCGGTCGTCACCACCCTCGTCGTCTCGGTCGTGCGTGACGGCGGGTTCGTCGTGCTGCGGCAGGGCGACGACCTCGTCGTACGCCGCGGGCTGCTCGGCACACGCGAGTCGACGGTGCCGCTGCTGCGGGTGCAGGTCGTGCGGGTCGTCGCGAACCCGCTGCGCCGCGCCCTCGGCGTCGCGATGCTCCGCATCCACTCGGCCGGTGGCTCCGCGTCCGACAGCGGACGCCGCGTGGTCGTCCCCCTCGTGCGCGCCGACCGGGTCGACGCGCTCCTCACGGCCCTGCTCCCCGACGTCGACGTCGTGCCGGTGCTGCGTCCCCACCCGCCTGCGGCGCTGCGTCGCGCGGTCGTGCGGCGGCTCCTCGCCGTCACGGAGCTGCTGACGATCGTCACCGTCGGATGGGTGCTGCTCCTCACGGCCGAGGAGGGCAGGTGGCGGGCGGAGCTGCCGCTGCCCGGACCGGTCGCGACGCTCGCAGGGCTCGACGGGGCCGTGTGGGCCGTACCGCTCGCGCTCATCCTCGGTCTCGGCGCCACACAGGTCGGCCTCGCCGTCCTCGAGCACCGTGCGCTCGGCCACGGGGTCGACCGCGGCGTGCTCGCCGCACGCTCCGGTGCGGTCGCCCGGACCCTCAGCGTCGCCCCGATCGCTCGGCTGCAGGGGGTCACCCACCGCACGAGCTGGTTCCAGCGCCGGCGTGGGCTCGCGACCGTGCGCGCCCACGTCGCAGGGCCGGGTGGGGACGTGACGGTGCTCGACGCCGGCGAGGACGACGCGTCGCGCCTGCGCGGGCTGCTCGCCGAGGCGGCAGCGGGCGGGGTCAGGCCTCCGGCCCGACCTCCAGGAGGACCGTGACCGGACCGTCGTTGACGAGGCCGACCTGCATGTGCGTGCGGAAGCGGCCCGTCGCGACCGTGACGCCGAGGCCGCGCAGCGCGACGACGACCGCGTCGACGAGCGGCTCGGCCTGGTCCGGTGGTGCCGCCTCCACGAACGACGGGCGGCGTCCCCGCGACGTGTCCGCGTAGAGGGTGAACTGGCTGACGACGAGCACCTCGCCGCCGACGTCGACAAGGCTCCGGTTCATCGCCCCGTCGTCGTCACGGTGCACCCGCAGGTGCGCGATGCGCTCGGCGAGCCGCGTGGCATGCGCCTCCGTGTCGCCGTGGGTCACCCCGACGAGGGCGACGAGCCCCCCGCCGATGCGCCCGGTGACCTCCCGCGTGCCGTCCTCGGCCCGCGAGTCGCCCCACGCCTCCGACACCCGCTGCACGAGCGCACGCACCTCGCCGGCCTCCTCGCCGTCCTCCCCGACGGCCTCAGACTACGCTCGCCGCATGACCGCCCTGCCCAGCAAGGACGTCGTCTCCGCGGGGGGCGTCGTGATCGACGACCGGCCTGACGGGACGCGGCGGGTCCTGCTCATCGTGCACCGCAGCATGTCGGGGCACCCGCGCTGGACGCTGCCCAAGGGCGGCGTGGAACCCGGGGAGACCGTCGAGCAGGCGGCGCTGCGGGAGGTCCGCGAGGAGACCGGCCACACCGCCATCATCGAGGCTCCGCTCGGCTCGATCGCCTACTCGTTCGTGTGGCGGCCCGACCGCATCCGCTACCACAAGCGCGTGCACTACTTCCTGATGCGCTGGGACGGTGCCCCGCCGGGCGAGCGCGACGAGGAGGCCGAGCACGTCGAGTGGGTCCCGCACGCCGTCGCGCTGCTGCGCCTCGCCCACCGCAACGAGCGCGAGCTCGTCGAGGCCGTCGCACCCGAAGCACCGGTCAGCGCATGACCCGGCGCGCCGCGCGGACCGCGGCGGCGCTGGTCGCCCTGCTGCTCCTGCCCCTGGTCGCACCGGGGCCCCTCGCCAGCGACGCGGACGCGCAGGAGATCGGCCCGCCGCCGGGGCAGGACGCGCAGGGTCCGGACGCGGACGATGCGGGCGGCGCGCGCGTCGTGCTGCTCGACGTCACCCCGACCGTCGCGAGCGGCGCCGAGCTGACCTTCCGTGTCCTCGTCGAGCATGCCGGGGCCCGTGACGCCGCGCGGTGGGAACGCGTGGAGGTCGTCGCGGAGCTCCATGGACCGCTCGGCAACCGGAGCGCGCTGCGGGTCGCCCTCGCCGGAGGGGCCGTCCCGCCGGTCGCGCAGCGCACCGTCGTCGACGTCGACGCGGTCCCGCTCGCGCCCGGCGGCGTGGTCCGGGTCGACGGGTCGATGCCGATGAGCGGACCGGGGCTCGGCGCGGCGGACGCGGCCGTGCATCCGCTGCGCCTCACGGTGCTCGCCGACGGCGAGGCGGTCGCTCGGCTCGCGACGGCCGTCGT
>SKII01000014.1 GCA_007116505.1 Nitriliruptoraceae bacterium | reverse complement strand
TCCGTCTCCTCCGTCGCGATCCCCACCGACGCCTTGAACCACTGCCGGGTCGCGTCGAGGAAGGTGATGGTCGCGATGGGCGCCGCGCAGACGGTCGCGACCTCCGAGGCGAGCGCCTCGAAGCGCGCGTCACGCGGGCTATCGAGCACGCCGTACGACTCGAGCGTGCGCAGCCGAGCAGCCTCGTTCGCCGGACGCGGCGCGACCTGGCCGAGCCCCTCAGCGGTCAGATCGTCCGTCCCCACCGTCGCGACCTCCGTGACTCCCGCTGCGACGGTAATCGGCGTTCCTGAGGGACGGGGGGTCGGACCCTCAGGAAACGAGGGGTGCTCTCAGGAACCCCTCGGCCGCCGCAGCGCCCCCCTGGGCTGACCTGCAGATGGCGAGGAGCTAGCTGCGCAGCCGGTAACCGACCCCACGGACCGCATGCGCGACACGCTCCCCCCCGGCCGCGGCGACCTTCCCCCGCATGCGCGACAGGTGCGCATCCAGCGCGTGAGCAGCGACGTCGTCGCCCCAGACGTCGGCCATGAGCTGCTCGCGAGAGAACACCTGCCTCGGGCTGCGGGCGAGGATGACGAGCAGGTCGAACTCGGTTCGGGTCATCGCGGTGACGGCACCGTCGACGCGGACCTCACGCGCGACGAGGTCGATCTCCAGGTCGGAGTCGACGATGAGCTCCACCCGACCGGACCCGTCGAACGAGCCGCTCGACAGCCGACCGGGCCTGCCCGGCGACGCGCCGCTCCCGCCGAGCCCGGCGGGGACGAGCCCTCCCCGCGACCGGCGCAGCAGCGCCGACAGACGTGCGAGCACGACGGGCAGCTCGACGCGACCGGAGAAGAAGCCGTCCGCACCGACCGCGAGGGCGACGAGCTCCTCCACGGGCGTCGGGTCGGCCGCAGCGAAGACGACGAGGGTGTCGCTCTCGGCCCGCAGCTCGCGGCAGACGTCGAACCCGTCGACGCGGCCCTGGAGCCTGACGTCGAGGATCAGCAGGTCCGGGTGGATGAAGGAGCAGGCGCGCAGCGCGTCGGGTCCGCTGGCGACGACCGTGACGTTCGCGCCTGCGCCGGTGAGCCCCTCGAGCCAGGACACGGGGACGCTCTGCGGAAGGCCGGCGATGACGATGCTGGCGTCCATGGCGCGCCCCCTCTCGGGGCCTGAAGCGGACGGTGGTCCGGTCGGACCCACCGATGGAACTCGCACCGTCCCGCGGAGCGTGCCTGCCGCGCCATCCCCCGACCTGCGCTCGAACGTGAGACGCCGCCAGTCCCTCGAGGGTACGGGATGCACGGCACCGTGAGCACCGGCGGCGAGCAGCCCGTCGCGAGCCTCGGGCTCAGCCCTCGGAGCCGAGGGCCCGGACGCCGGTCGACGAGGCGTCGCGGGCCACGACCGCAGCGGCGAGTGCGACCATCGTCTCGCCGCTGGCGTCCGCCGTCGAGCGCAGCCGACGGAGGGCACCGTCCTCGTCGAGCCCGAGACGCTCCATGAGCACCCCGATGGCCTGGTTGACGGTGCTGCGCGACTGGACGGCGACGTAGAGACGACGCGCGAGGACCACCGCGTCCTCGACGGCATCGCTCTGCAGCAGCGCGAGCGCGGCGACGTCCGCGAGGGCCTGCGCGACCGCGAGCTCCTCCTCCCCGATGACCTCCCGTGCGAACAGGTTCAGCGCACCGACCGTCACCTCGCGTGAGGCGATCGGCAGGGCGTGGGCGGACGAGAACCCCTCGAGCTCCAGCAGCGCCGCGAAGCGCGGCCAGCGCGCCGCCGCGTCGGCCCGGCCCAGGCTCACCGGCTGACCCGAGGCGAGGCACTCGAGGCAGGGACCCTCGTCGTTCTGCACCTGGAACAGGTCGAGCAGGTGCACCGACGCGCTCGACGACCCGACGACGTGCAGCGTCCCGCCCGCGTCGCGGACGAGGATGCCGCAGCCAGCGACGGGCAGCAGCGTCACGACGCGCTCGCTCAGCAGGGTGTACACGTCGACGAGGTCCGCACCGCGGACCGCCATGCGTGCGAGCTCTGCGAACGTCGCAGCGAGAGCCTCGGGTCCTGCCGCCCGGCTCGCGACCGTCACGTCATCCATGCTCGTTGCTCCTCTGGTCGATCACTCCGACATGTCCCTGGAAGGTCCGCTCATCGCTCGAGCCGGAGGCTGCGGTCGATGATGCGTCGTGCGACGTCATCGAGATCCCCGTCCGACACGAAGGCGTGCGCGCGGATGCGCACCAGCGCCTCGACGATCGTGACGGACAGCTGCTCGGAGACCATGCCGGCGGCGACCTGCACGGCCGCATGCTCCCCGTTGGACGTCCCGAACGAGACCTGCAGCTCGCCCGCCGCTCCACCCGCCTGCAGCTGCAGCAGCGCGACCGTCGCGAGCGAGCTGACGATGAGCCCGTCCGCGAACTGCTCGGCGCTGAGCGGACCCGCCGTCGAACGCTGGGCTGTCAGCGCCCCGATGAGCGCCTCGCCGACGCGCAGGGGGAACGCGAACACGGCTGCCACCCCGCGCTGCTGGGCCGCTGCGCAGAACATCGGCGCGCGTGCCGTCGCCGCAGGTGAGCGCACGTCATCGAGCAGCACCGGCAGACCTGTGCTCACCGCCTCGACCGAGGGTCCCTCCCCGAGCGTGAACTGCACGCCGGTGAGCTCGGTCGCAGCGTCGCCCGAGCCGACGTTGGACACCGCCCCGCCCGCCACGACCAGCGTGAGGCTGACGGCGTCGACACCGAGGAACCCCGAGGCGACCTCAGCGATCGCAGCGCCGACCGGTCTGCCCTCCCCTGCCTCGCTCAGCAGGTCCGCGATCCGGCGCCAGCGTCCGGGTTCCAGGGAGATCCCGATGGGAGAAGGGTTCTTGACGGTACCGCGGGGCGGACGTCGGGGGACCGGGACGCGGGCCGAACGGACGACGCGAGCGTCACGAGCGTGACATGCCCCGTGACATGCCCGTCGAGCGTGAGTGGCGCCGCAGCGCCAGTCCACCGGCCACCGCGAGCAGCCCGAGCGGCCACACGGGCACCGGACCGTCACCGGCGGGGACCGTCGCCGGAACCGGACCGGCCACGATCCCGAGCGACACCGACACGGACCAGTCCACGAGCTCGACCGTCAGGACCTCGCCGAGCGCCGTCGCCGGCACCAGGAAGGCGAACGCTCCCGAGCCCGAAGTGTCGAGCGTCACCCCGTCCTCGGCGATCACCGGGTTGTACGCGACCCGCCACAGGATGCTGGAACCGGCTTCTCCACCCGACACCTCGCACGTCACTACCGAGCCGGCCTGCAACGACGTCGACGTGCAAGCCACGGTAGGAACGCTCCGCTCCGCGGGACTCGCCTCGAGCTGGGGCGCCGGGACGTCGACCGGGCCGTCGACCGGGACGGCGACCGCGTCATCCGTGACGTCGACCGGGACGTCGACCGCGTCATCCGTGACGTCATCCGTGACGTCGACCGGGCCGTCAGGCGTGCCGTCAGGCGTGCCGTCAGGCGTGCCGTCAGGCGT
>SKII01000137.1 GCA_007116505.1 Nitriliruptoraceae bacterium | reverse complement strand
GCGCCAGGCGGCCTCGGCGACGCCGGGGAGCGTGAGCAGCGCGGCGAGGAGGACGCCCGCGAAGGTGGTGAAGCGGAGCGCCGTGCGGGTCATCCGAGCACCCCCTCCGCCAGGTAGCGGAGCTGGAACGTGGCGCCCTGGCAGGCCTCCGGGGCTCCGGAGGCCATCCCGACCGGCACGCTGACGGCGACCGCGCCGTCGGGAGCGATGCGCAGGGCGAGGTCGGTGCTGCCGCTCCCTCGGGTCGCGGGCGATCCGACGACGATCGCCTCGGCGGGGCAGCCGGGCCGGTCGGACCCGCCCACGGTGATCGTGAGCCGCTCGAGGCTGACGACCACCTGCGTCGGGTTGGTCACGACGAGCGGCAGCTCGCCGGCCGCGCCCGGGTAGAGGCCGCTGATCGACCCCTCGAGGCTGAGGGCGAGCGGCTCGAGGCTGAGGAGCATGTCGCCGGCGTCGCCACGTGCGCGCTCGAGCACGAGTGCCGCCTCGAACCCCGTCGTCGGTGCCGGACGGCGGCCGAGCGCATCGAGCAGCGTGTCGCCGCCGATGACGATGGCCTGGGCCGTCCCGATCGCGGCGACCGAGACGGCCACGTCGATCCACCAGGCGCGCTGCCCGGTGGTTCGACGTGGCAGGATCGGCATCGGTCCACCTCGGTTCGCTGGTCGCTCAGATCACGGGGTCGTGGTGCTCTCGGCGTTGAGGACCACGTCGACGGAGAAGCTGGCGCCCTGGCACAGGTCCGCAGCGCCGCTCCCCATCGAGACGACGTCCTCGAGCAGGAACGACTCCGAGCCGTCCGCACCGATGAAGTACGTCGCGTCGGTCACACCGGTGATGTCGGTGAAGGTGACCTGCGAGTTGCTGGCGTCGCATCCGGGGGCGTCGGCGACGGTGACCGCACCGAACTCGATGTCGAGGAGCCGCACGGGGAACGGGTTGGGGTTGGTGACGGCGAGCGTCGCATCGGTGCTCAGCCCCGGGTACAGCGAGACGGCGATGGTGACGGTGACGTCCTCGAGCACCTCGGCGCTCGCGGCACCGGCCGATCCTGCACCGGCACCGGTCACGTTCCAGGCGGCCAGCGCAGCGCCGCCGACGACGAACGTGGCGATGATGCCCGTCGCGATGCCCATCGCGATGGTCGAGCGGCGGAGGCGACGAGACGTCGTGCGACGGCTCGCGCCGTGGCTCGCGCCGCCCACTGCGGGTGCGGTGTCGGTGTGCTCGGAGATCCTCATCGGTGCCCCTCCTCAGTCGGTTCGTCGTGTGGCCTGTCGTGGCCCTTGCGGTGACGATGGTGCGCCGTGACGTTGATGGGGCGCTGAGCACAGCCTGAGAGGTTCCTGAGGAAGAGCCGGGCGCAGGCGCGGGCTCCGGGCGGGTCGCGACCTTGGTCGTAGACTCCCCGGCTGGAGAGCGGTCCTGGGGTCGGGAGTCGGGCCGTAACTTGGGCCGGGAGTGGGGGAGGCATGACCGCCGAGCAGGGTCGTCGGACCGGGACGGTGGGTCGGGTCCTCGTCGTCGAGGACGACCCCACGCTGCGTGAGTCGCTCGAGCTGGTGCTCGGTGGCGCGGGCTTCGACGTCGTCGCTCTGCCCGACGGACGCGACTTCGATGCGACCGTGGACCGTCACGCCCCGGACCTCGCGATCCTCGACGTCGACCTCGGCGCCGGACGGCCGGGCGGGCTCGTCCTCGCGCAGCGGCTGCGTGAGCGGACGGGCGCACCGTTCGTCTTCCTCACCGCGGCCGACGGTCTCGACGAGCGGCTCAGCGGGTTCGAGCTCGGCGCGGACGACTACATCACGAAGCCGTTCTCCGTCTCGGAGCTCCTCGCTCGCGTGCGCGTCGTGCTGCGCCGCGCGGAGGCGGCGGGCGGAGGCACGGCCGTCCGGTCCATCCTGACCTTCGCGGACATCTCGCTCGACGAGGACGCACGCACGGTCGAGCGGGGTGGGGCGACGGTGCAGCTCACCCGGCGCGAGTTCGACCTGCTGCTCGCGTTCATCGAGAGTCCCGAGCGGGTCCTGTCGCGCACGCAGCTGCTGTCGATGGTGTGGGGCTTCGAGGACTACGACGAGAACGTCGTCGAGGTGTACGTGTCGAGCCTGCGCCGGAAGCTCGAGGAGCACGGCCCACGGCTGATCCAGACGGTGCGCGGCGTCGGCTACGCGGCGCGCGCATGACGGCTCGCTCATGATGCGGACCCCGTCGCTGCAACGTCAGGCGATGCGCGCCACGCTCGTCACGTTCGTCGTCGTGTCGGTCACGGTCGCCTCGTTCGTCTACCTGAACATGCGGGCGCAGCTCGAGGCGGACCTCGGGGAGCTGCTCGACGCTCGGCGCAGCGTCGCCGAGCAGGTCCTGGTCCAGGTGGGCGGTGATCTGCCCGCGACCGCTCGGCGGCTCGCCGAGCTCGGTGTGCCCGCACGCGTCACCCTGCCCGACGGGAGCGACGTGTCGGTCCCGCCACCCTCCTCCGCAGCGACGGTCGACACGGCCGAGGTCCTGCGCGATCCGGGTGCGGCCGTGAGCCTCATCCGCACGGCCGACGGTGGGCGCATCGAGGTCCTCGCGAGCCGCGACGGCATCGAGCGCATCCTGATCCGCCTGCTCCTGATGCTCGGTGCCGGGTTCCTCATCAGCTTCTCGCTCGCCTTCCAGCTGCTGCGGCGCGCGGTCGGTTCGGCGCTCCGTCCGCTCGGGCTGATGAGCGATGCGGCCCGGAGGATCACCGCAGGCGCTCGCGACGAGCGGATCCGCCCTGACGATCCGTCGACGGAGCTCGGGTCGCTCGCGCACGACTTCGACGAGATGCTCGATGCGCTCGAAGGAGCGGTCGTCGCGGCACGGACCGCCGAGCAGTCGCAGCGACGTTTCCTCGCCGACGTCGCGCACCAGCTGCGCACGCCGATGGCCGGCATCCGTGTCTCGACGGAGCTGCTGCTGCTCAACGCCGACGCGACCCCAGAGGAGCGTGACCGTCTGCTCGGGAACCTCGTGCGTGAGACGACGCGCGTGACCCGGATGGTGAACGGGCTGCTGCGCATCTCGCGGCTCGACCTCGACGCGGGGCTGCTGCTGCAGTCGACCGACCTCGTCGAGCTGTGCGAGCGGGAGGTCGCACGGCAGGCGGAGCTCGCGGAGGTCCCCGTCGTGCTCGAGGTCATCGAGGCGCCCGCCGCGCCGGTGCTCGTCGATCCGGACCAGCTGCAGGAGGCCCTCGCGAACCTGCTCGACAACGCACGCCGGTTCGCTCACCAGCGCATCAGCGTCTCGGTCGCCGAGCTCGACGACGGGCAGGTCGTCGTCCGGGTCGCCGACGACGGGCCGGGCATCGCGCCGGAGGACGTCGACCGCGCGTTCGCGCGTTTCGTCACGTTCGGCTCGGGCATCGGGACCGGTCTCGGCCTGCCGATCGCGCGGGGCATCGCCCGGTCGCACGGGGGGGAGCTGAGCTGGGTCGGGAGCGGCCTGGCGGGTGGCTTCGAGCTGCGGCTGCCCGGCGGGGCGGGGATCACCGCTGACCGCTGACCG
>SKII01000119.1 GCA_007116505.1 Nitriliruptoraceae bacterium | reverse complement strand
GGCCCTGACGTGAAGCGGGCATCGGGACCGACGGGGTTCACGACGGGCAGGCCCTCGCGCCGACCCACCACCATGTCGTCGCCGCCGAAGGCGGGGGCGAGGTGCACGATGCCCGTGCCGTCGGTCGTGGTCACGAAGCCTGCGGCGACCACACGGTGCGCGGCGTCCGCGTCGCCGTCCGGGGTGAAGTGGTGGAACGGCGGGCGGTAGCGCACGCCGACGAGCTCGGCCCCGGGCAGGGTCGCGACGATGCGGGCGTGCTCGCCGAGCACGGTGGGGACGAGATCCTCGGCCAGCACGAGCCGTTCCGTCGCGCCCACAGCGCCCGGACGGGGATCCGGTCGCTCGACGACGGCGTAGGTGACGTCGGCGCCGACCGCGCAGGCGACGTTCGACGGCAGGGTCCACGGCGTCGTCGTCCAGACCACGAGCGCCGCATCAGCGAGCGGCCCGGTCCCGTCGATGACGGGCAGGCGGACGTGGACGGAGGGGTCGGTGACCTCGTCGTAGCCGAGCGCGACCTCGGCGTCGCTCAGCGCCGTCCCGCAGCGCCCGCAGTACGGCGCGACACGGAAGTCCTCGAACAGCAGGTCGCGGTCCCACAGCTCTCCGAGGGCCCACCACAGGCTCTCGACGTACTCCGCATCCATCGTCCGGTACGCGTCGTCGGTGTCGATCCAGAAGCCGATGCGCTCGGTGAGCTCCTCGAACGCGCCGACGTAGCGCAGCACCGACTCGCGGCAGCGGGCGTTGAACTCCTCGATGCCGTAGGCCTCGATGTCCGCCTTCGAGTCGAG
The DNA here is from genome assembly GCA_007116505.1 of Nitriliruptoraceae bacterium. The sequence continues at coordinate 12,168 of SKII01000119.1, read as the reverse complement.
CCCGAGCTCGCGCTCCACCTCGAGCTCCACGGGCAGGCCGTGGCAGTCCCAGCCGCCCTTGCGCCGCACGGACCTCCCCTTCATCGTGCGGTAGCGCGGGAACACGTCCTTGAAGACCCGGGACTCGACGTGATGGACACCCGGGCGGCCGTTCGCCGTCGGCGGGCCCTCGTAGAACGTCCAGACGGGGCCGTCGCTGCGCTGCTCGACGCTGCGGCGGAAGACGTCGTCGCGCTCCCAGCGCGCGAGGACCTCGTGCTCCAGCGCAGGGAGGTCCGGGCGCGCGGGGACCTCGGGCCAGCCGGCTCCGACGCTCACGACAACCTCCTGCGCCGGGACCTGCGGCCGGTGCGCTGAACCCCGCGCCGTGTCCGGCACGGGTGCTCCGCGGAGCGCTCCGAGCCTAACCGCCTCCGGCCGCACGTCACCGCGCGCTGCTACCGTCCCCGCCCTCATGGCCCGCCAACGTCGTCCCCTCACCCCCGCACGGCTCCTCGCGTTCCGCGAGGGGCTGGTCGCCGAGCGCGCCCAGCTGCTCGGGAGCGTGGAGGGACTCGACGCCGAGGCGGACGTCAAGAACTGGCGGGAGAGCGGCTTCGACGACGACCCGGCCGACGCCGGTTCGGCGAGCTTCGAGCGGGAGACCGCCCAGTCGCTCTCGCTGCACGCCCGCAACCTCCTCACGCAGATCGAGGACGCGCTGCGCCGCATGGACGAGGGGACCTTCGGGGACTGCATCTCCTGCGGCCGACGCATCGAGCTCGAGCGCCTCGACGCGCTCCCCTACACGACGCAGTGCATGGACTGCCGGCGTCGTGAGGAGACGGGGCGCTGAACCCGATGGCCGCCCCCACGGGGGTCCGAGGTCGGTTGGGTCTGCTCGTGGCGGTCGCCTACACGGTGGTCGTGCTCGACGTGTTCACGAAGGAGCTCGTGCTCGTGCTCCTCGAGCCGGGCCGGTTCGTCCCGTTCCTCGGCTCGCGCGTCGGCTGGCAGCTCGTCTTCAACCCCGGTGCCGCGTTCGGCATCCGGCTGCCGCCGGTCGTGTTCCCCGTCGTCACCGTCGTGCTCGCCGTCGTCCTGCTGCGGTCCCTGGCGGAGACCGTCCGGCCGCTCGCGGTCGCCGCGCAGGGGATGGTGCTCGGTGGCGCGGTCGGCAACGTGCTCGACCGGCTGCTCCGCACCGGTGACGGGACTGTGGTCGGCGGGTACGTCGTCGACTTCGTCGCCTGGGGCTCGTTCCCGCGCTTCAACGTCGCCGACTCCGCCATCACCGTCGGGGTCGTCGTCTTCCTCCTGATGGCGCTGCTCGAGGAGCTCCTCGACCGGCGCGCCGGCAGGGGCCCGACGTGAGCGCGCCGGAGCGGACGGAAGTCGTGGGGGAGGAGCAGGTGGGTCAGCGCCTCGACGTGATGGTCGCGGAGCTGCTCGGCACGTCCCGGAGCGCGGCCGCGCAGCGCATCGACGCCGGGGACGTGACCGTCGGCGGCCGACCGGCCCGTCGCTCCCGCACCCTCGCCCTCGGTGAGACGGTCCGGGTGGCCGAGGCGGTGGTCCCGGAGCGGGGACCGGCGCCGGCGCTCCCTCCGGTCCGCTACCGCGACGAGCATCTGCTCGTCGTCGCGAAGCCGCCGGGACTCGTCGTGCATCCGGGTGCGGGCCATGCGGACGACACCCTCGTCGACGCGCTGCGTGAGGCGGGGGTCCCCCTCGCGGAGGGGGCCGACCCGACGCGTCCGGGGATCGTGCATCGGCTCGACCGTGACACGTCGGGGCTGCTGGTGGTCGCGTCGACACCGGAGGCCTACGAGGGGCTCGTCACGATGCTCGCGGCGCGCACGGTGCGGCGCCGCTACCTCACGCTCACCGTGGGCGCGCCCGGGGAGCCCCGAGGGGTCGTCGACGCGCCGATCGGACGGCATCCGGACCAGCGCACCCGCTTCGCCGTCGTGGCGGGTGGTCGCCCCGCTCGGACGCGCTACCGGCTGCTGGGGCAGGGGGCCGTCCGGACCTCCGACGGGACGGAGGACGGCGTCGAGCGGACGGTCGCCGCGCTGGTCTGCGGGCTCGAGACGGGGCGCACGCACCAGATCCGCGTCCACCTCGACGCTGTCGGCATCCCGGTCGCGGGCGACCCGACCTACGGGGCGGACCGCAGCATCGCGGGCGCGCTCGGGCTCGTCCGCCCCGCGCTCCACGCGGCCCACCTCGCCTTCGAGCATCCCGTGACGGGTGCGGAGGTCGCCGTCTCCGAGCCGCTCCCGGAGGACCTCGTCGTCGCGTGGGCGCGCGCCGGGATCCCTCTGCCGGACGGCACGGAGCAGCCCTGAGCCCCGGCGTGGTCCCGCCCGCGACGCGCGCGACCCGCGTGCGCACCTCCGCCGGGCGCGGCCTCGGGAGGGCTGTCGAGGACCGCTGCTAGGTTCGCCGACCCACCCCGTCCGGAGGTCCGAGCCGCCATGTCCACCGGAGCGGCAGGCGCGTCGGCAGGTGCCGGGGCAGGCGCGTCCGCAGGGAAGTCGGGACGCGGCTTCGTCCACCTCCACGTGCACACCGAGTACTCGATGCTCGACGGCGCGTCGCGCGTCGGCGACCTCCTCGATGCGGTGGAGCGTGACGGTCAGCCCGGCGTCGCGATCACCGACCACGGGGTCCTGTTCGGGCTCGTCGAGTTCCACCGGGCCGCCACGAAGCGTGGACTCAACCCGATCCTCGGCTCCGAGCTCTACCAGGCGGTGGGCTCGCGGCACGACCAGCAGAGCGGTGGCGCCGACGGGAAGCAGCGTGCCTACCACCTGACCGTCCTCGCGGAGGACGACACCGGCTACCGCAACCTCATGGCGCTGTCGAGCCGCGCCTACCTCGAGGGCTACTGGTACAAGCCGCGCATCGACCTCGAGCTGCTCGAGGAGCATCACGAGGGCCTCATCGTGCTGTCCGGCTGCCTCGGCTCCGAGGTCAACCAGCACCTGCTGCGCGGCGACGAGGCCGCGGCACGCAGCGTGATGGCCGACATGCGCGACCTGCTCGGTCCGGACCGCTACGTCATCGAGCTGCAGGACCACGGCATCCCCGAGCAGCGTCGTGTCTGGCCGCTGCTCGAGCGGCTCGCCGCGGACCTCGGGCTGCGGACCGTCATCACCAACGACACGCACTACACGAGCGCCGAGGACGTCGCCGCCCACGACGCGCTGCTGTGCATCCAGACCGGGTCGAAGCTCTCCGACCCGGGGCGCTTCCGGTTCAACTCGGATCAGTTCTTCGTGAAGACGGCCGCGCAGATGCGTGCGGCGTTCCCCGACCACGGCGACGCGCTCGACATGTCGCTCGAGATCGCGGAGCGCTGCCACGCCCGCATCGAGTTCGCCCTCGACCTGCTGCCGCGCTTCCCCGTCCCCGAGGGCCGCACGGAGGCCGAGCACCTGCGTGCGCTCGTCCTCGAGGGCGCTCGCGAGCGCTACGGAAGCCCGCTGCCGACGGCCGTCGCCGAGCGTGTCGAGTACGAGCTCGGCGTCATCGAGCAGATGGGCTTCCCCGCCTACTTCCTGATCGTCGCCGACCTCTGCCGCCACGCGCGCTCGGTCGGCATCCGCGTCGGACCGGGCCGCGGCTCGGCCGGCGGGTCGGTCGTCGCCTACTGCACCGACATCACGCGCGTCGACCCGATCCGCCACGGTCTGATCTTCGAGCGCTTCCTCAACCCTGCCCGCATCCAGATGCCGGACATCGACATCGACTTCGACGACCGTCGCCGTGGTGAGATGATCCGCTACGCGGCGGACCGCTACGGCTCGGACCACGTCGCACAGATTGTCACGTTCGGGACCATCAAGGCGAAGTCGGGCATCCGCGACGCGGCCCGCGTGCTCGACGAGCCGTTCAAGGTCGGCGACGATCTCGCGAAGATGATGCCGCCCGCCGTGCAGGGCATCGAGGCGACGCTCGAGGAGGCGTTCACCAAGTCCGCGGAGCTGCGGGCCGCGCGCGAGGAGCCGGAGTACCGCGAGGTGCTCGAGGTGGCGGCACGGCTGGAGGGGCTCAAGCGTCACCACGGCATCCATGCTGCGGCGGTCATCATCGGTGCGCGTCCGCTGTCGGAGGTCGTGCCGCTGATGCGGGCCGAGGGCGGGGAGGTGCTGACGCAGTACGAGATGGGTGCCGCGGAGGCGCTCGGTCTGCTGAAGATGGACTTCCTCGGCCTGCGCAATCTCACGGTCCTGTCCGACGCCGAGCGGCACGTGCGAACCAACCGGGGCGTCGAGCTCGACATGGACGACCCGGCCGTGCTCGGGGAGATGGACGACCCCGTCACGTTCGAGATGCTCAGCACCGGCGACACGCTCGGGGTGTTCCAGCTCGACTCGGCGGGCATGCAGGCGCTCGTGCGGCGCCTCAGGCCGACGCGCTTCGAGGACATCTCGGCGCTGCTCGCGCTCTACCGCCCGGGCCCGCTCGGCATGAACATGCACACGGCCTTCGCGGACCGCAAGAACGGGCTCGAGGACGTCGTGCACGACCACGCCGACCTCGAGGCGATCCTGGGCGAGACGTACGGCGTCATCGTCTACCAGGAGCAGGTGATGCAGATCGCGACCGATCTGTGCGGCTTCACGATGGCGGAGGCGGACGCGCTGCGGAAGGCGGTGGGGAAGAAGCAGCGTGACCTGATGGAGGCGCAGAAGGAGAAGTTCGTCTCGGGCGGGGTCGCCAAGGGCTACGAGCAGCGCTTCGTGCGTCGTCTGTGGGACCTGATTGAGAAGTTTGCCGAGTACGGCTTCAACAAGGCGCACACGGTCGCGTACGGCGTGGTCAGCTACCAGACCGCCTACCTCAAGGCGCACTACCCCGTGGAGTACATGGCGGCGCTCCTCACGAGCGTGCGGAACAACAAGGACAACAAGCCGCTCTACCTCAACGAGTGCCGGCGCCTCGGCATCCCGGTCCGTCTCCCCGACGTCAACGCTTCGGAGGCGGACTTCACCCCGCGCGGCGAGGAGATCGTGTTCGGTCTCGCCGCGGTCCGCGGTGTCGGTGAGGGGGTGGTCGAGCGCATCGTCGCGGCCCGGACGGAGAAGGGGGCGTTCGTCGACTTCGCCGACTTCTGCGCGAAGGTCGACGCGAGCGTGCTGAACCGGACCGTCATCGAGAACCTGATTCGGGCCGGCGCGTTCGTGAGCCTCGGGCATCCGCGCCGTGGCCTGCTCACCGTGTACGAGGCGATCGTCGCCGACGCGCTCGGGCGCAAGCGCGCGGAGGCCGCCGGCCAGTTCAGCCTGTTCGACGAGCCGTCCTCCGGCGAGGCCACGGTCGATGCGCCGGCGGTCGACGTGCCCGACGACGAGTTCCCCGCGCGCGAGCTCCTGAAGCTCGAGCGCGACCTGCTCGGCCTCTACGTCTCCTCGCACCCGCTCGACGGCACCGAGGCGGTGCTCGCGACGCTCGCCGACACGAAGGTCGCCGAGCTCGCCGACCGCACCGACGGTGCGACCGTCACCGTCGGTGGCGTGCTGACGGCCGTCACGAAGAAGTTCACGCGCAAGGGCGACACGTACCTCACCGGTGTCCTGGAGGACCTCACGGGGCAGACCGAGGTCGTGTTCTGGCCTTCGACCTACCGGGTCGCGCACGAGGTCCTCGTGGAGGACGCCGTGCTGGTGCTGCGCGGTCGCGTCGAGCGTCGCGACGAGGCCGTGAAGCTGACCGCCGATGCCGTCACACCGCCGGACCTCTCCGAGGCGCTCGGCCAGCCGCTCGTCGTGCGCTTCGCCGCTGGCCAGCTCACTCCCGAAGCGATCACGCGGCTCGAGCAGGTGCTCGCCGGGCATCCGGGGGCCGCCCCGGTCGCCGTGGAGGTCGAGGGGCCCGACGGCGCACGGCAGCGCTTCCGTCTCGGGGACCGGTTCCGTGTCGAGCGTCGCCCCGGGCTCTTCGGCGAGCTCAAGGCGACCTTCGGTCCGGAGGCGGTCCAGGACGCTCCGGTGCGGACCTTCGAGGCGCCGCCGGAGGACGTGCCGGTCTGGCGCCGCGCCGGCTGAGCGCGCCTGCTCGACGACCCTGCTGAGCGCCCCGGCAGGTGAGGTCGCGCCGGTAGCCTGCGCAGGCACCGTCCGTCCTCGCCCCGGAGCAGCCATGTCCCGCCTGCGCGTGCTCGACCTGCGTGGTGACCGCAGCGACCCGCGGGACCGGATGCCCCGCCCGCGCGTCGACCTCGAGGGTGCGCGCGCAGCGGTGACGGAGACGCTCCGCGCCGTCGCGGATCAGGGCGACGCTGCGCTGATCGACCTCACCACCCGTTACGACGGGGTCGACGTCTCGGGCGGTCTCGTGGTCCCCGACGACGTGCTCGACCGTGCTGTCGCCGAGCTCGCTCCCGAGCTGCGCGCGGCGATCGAGCGCGCGGCTGACCAGGTCCGCTGGTTCCACGAGCGTGCGCGTCCGGCCGACTGGGAGGACGAGCGCGACGGGGCGCGGATGGGGGTCTGGCACCGTCCCGTCAGCCGGGCCGGCGTCTACGTCCCTGGGGGGAAGGCCGTCTACCCGTCGACGGTCGTCATGACGGTCGTGCCCGCCCGTGTGGCGGGCGTCGACGAGATCGTCCTCTGCACCCCACCGACCGGGGCAGGCGCCGACGGCGAGCGGGACGGCTGGCCGGACCGCACCATCCTCGCTGCGGCCCGGCTGCTCGGCGTAGACCGCGTCGTCCGCGTCGGCGGCGCCCAGGCGGTCGCGGCGATGGCGCACGGGACGGCGAGCGTGCCGCGCTGCGACGTGGTGGTCGGTCCGGGCAACCTCTACGTCTCGCTCGCCAAGCAGCTGCTCGCATCGGAAGGCAGGATCGGCACCGACGGCTACGCCGGTCCCGCCGAGATCGGCATCGTCGCCGACGACACGGCGGACCCTGCGGTCCTCGCTGCGGACCTCGTCGCCCAGGCCGAGCACGACGAGCTCGCCACGGCCATGCTCGTCACGACCGAGCCCGGCATGGTCGAGGCGGTCGAGCGGGCCCTCGAGGACGAGGTCGCGCGCACCCACCACAGGGAACGGGTCGAGGCGGCGCTCGCCGGGCAGGGCACCGTCGCCCTCGTCGACGACATCGACCACGCGGTCGAGGTCGCGGAGGCGTTCGCCGCGGAGCACCTCGAGGTACACACGCGTGACGCGAGGCGTGTCGCCGAGCGCATCCGCTACGCGGGTACGACCTTCATCGGGCAGTCGACGCCGGTCAGCCTCGGCGACTACGCCGCTGGGCCGAACCACACGCTCCCGACGTCGGGGACGGCACGGTTCCGCGGCGGCCTGACGACGTCCTCGTTCCTCGTCCCCGTGAACTTCGTCGAGTACGCCCGAGCCGCGCTCGACGCGCTGTCGGGCAGCGTGCGTGTCCTCGCCGAGGCTGAGCACCTCCCGGCGCACTGGCGTGCCGTCGAGGTCCGACTCGAGCGGCCGGGGCCATGAGCAGCGCGTCCGACCGTCGCGCGATCCCCGAGGTCCGTGAGGACCTCCGCGACGTCGTGCCCTACGGCGCACCGCAGCTCGACGTGCCGGTCCGGCTCAACACCAACGAGACGCCGCTCCCGCCACCGCCCGCGTTCCTCGCGGAGCTCGCGCGGAGGCTCGCCACGGTCGAGCTGAACCGCTACCCGGACCGTGACGCCGTCGAGCTGCGCGGTGCGCTCGCCGATCGCGAGGGGCTCGACGTCGCGCACGTGTGGGCGGCCAACGGCTCGAACGAGGTGCTGCTGCAGCTGCTCCAGGCGTACGGCGGTCCCGGACGCTCCGCGCTGACGTTCCGGCCGGGGTACGCGATGCACGCGGGGCTGTGCCGCACGACCGGCACGGAGGTCGTCACCGTCGACCTCGATGCGTCGGGCGGTCTCGACGTCGCGATGGTCGAGGGTGCCGTGGCCCGGACCGTCGACGAGCACGACCCCGTCGTCACGATGTTCGCGAACCCGAACAACCCGACCGGCGCGCTCGTCGATCTCGACACGCTGCGGGCGCTTCACGACGTCGTCAGAGGGCTGCTCGTCGTCGACGAGGCCTACATCGAGTCCGCCCCCCCGGGTGCGTCCGCCAGGCAGCTGCTCGAGGAGCTGCCCCGCCTCGTCGTCACCCGTACGTTCTCGAAGGCGTTCCGTCTCGCGGGGCTCCGCCTCGGGTACCTCCTCGGCCCCGCACAGGTCGTCGAGGACCTGCTCCGGGTCCGCCTGCCCTACCACCTCGACGCGATCACGCAGCTCGCGGGGCTCGTCGCCCTCGAGCAGGAGGCGTCGTTCCTCGACCATCGGCAGGCGACGGTCGAGGAGCGCGAGCGGCTCGCTGCGGCGGTCTCCGTGCTGCCGGGTGTCGAGGTGCTGCCCTCCGCGGCGAACTTCGTGCTGCTGCACACCGGACGGAGCGACCTGCTGGGGCGGCTGCTCGACCACGGCATCCTCGTGCGTGACGTATCGTCCGCGTTCGACCGTCCCGGCTCGTGGCGCATCACCGTCGGGACGCCCGAGGAGAACGACCGGCTGGTGACCGCGCTCACAGCGGTGCTGGCGCACCCGCAGCCGTGATCGACGGCCGAGGGACCGGACTGCGCCGAGCGACCCGCAGGACGACCTGCACGAGGACAGGAGCGAGCAGATGAGCCGGAGCGCCAGCGTTGAGCGCGCCACGAAGGAGACCCGTGTCGCGGTGTCCGTCGACCTCGACGGTGTCGGGACCAGCGACGTCACCACCGGGGTGCCGTTCTTCGACCACATGCTGGACCAGCTGGGCCGCCACGGGCGCCTCGCGCTCGTCGTCCGCACCGAGGGCGCCCTCGAGATCGACGCGCACCACACGGTCGAGGACACCGGCATCGCGCTCGGCCAGGCGCTCGCGGAGGCCTGGGGTGACCGCGAGGGCGTCGAGCGGTTCGGCGACGCGACCGTCCCCATCGACGAGGCGGTGACCCGGGTCGCCATCGACCTCTCGGGCCGCCCGTACCTCGTGTGGGACGTCGCGACCCCCGTCGAGGTCGTCGGGACGTTCGAGACGACGCTCGTGAAGCACTTCTTCGAGGCCCTGGTCGCCAACGCGCGCATCACCCTGCACGTGACGAACCTCGGGGGGGACAACACCCACCACGTGTACGAGTCGGTGTTCAAGGCGGTCGCTGTGGCGCTGCGCCGCGCGGTCGCCGTCACGACGACGGGTGTGCCGTCGACCAAGGGCGTGCTGCAGTGACCCGGCGCCTCCGGGCGGCCGTGCTCGACTACGACGCGGGCAACGTGCGCTCCGCGCGACGCGGCGTCGAGGCGGCCGGGGCCGAAGCAGCGATCACGACCGATCCGTCCGTGGCAGCGGACGCCGATGCGCTCGTCATCCCCGGTGTCGGCCACTTCGGGACCTGCAGCCGCAGGCTGCGCGAGCGCGGCCTCGAGGACGTCGTGCGGGCGTTCGTCGCCGATCAGCGGCCGGTGCTCGGCATCTGCGTCGGGATGCAGCTCCTCTACGCCGGCTCCGAGGAGTCCGACGAGCCGGGCCTGGGGCTGCTCCCGGGGCGGGTCGTCCGCTTCCCCGACCGTGCCGTCGTCCCGCACATGGGCTGGGACGTCGTCGACGTGACGCGCGACGACGCTGTGCTCGCGGGTGTCGACGGTCAGCGGCTGTACTTCGCCCACTCCTACTACGCCGTCCCCGAGGACGAGGAGCACGTGCTCGCGCGCTGCACCTACGGCGGGGAGAGCTTCCCGTGCGCGGTCCGTGAGGGCAGCGTGCTCGGCACGCAGTTCCACCCGGAGAAGTCGGGAGCGGTCGGTGCCCGGCTGCTCGCCGACTGGGTCACGTCGATCACGCAGGAGGTCACACGATGAGCCGGCCCCCGTTCGTCCTCTATCCCGCGGTCGACATCCGTGACGGACGTGCCGTCCGGCTCACCCAGGGTCGGGCGGACGCGGCGACGGAGTACGACGACCCGGTGGAGGCGGCGCTGCGCTTCGCCGCCACGGGCACGCGCTGGCTCCACGTCGTCGATCTCGACGCTGCGTTCACCGGGGAGCCGCACAACCGGCACCTCATCGAGCGCATCGTCGAGGCGACGGGCTGCGCCGTGCAGGCCTCAGGGGGGATCCGGACGCTCGACGACATCCGGGCGGCGCTCGCGTTCGGTGCCGAGCGCGTCGTCGTCGGGACCATGGCGCTCACCGATCCGAGCTTCGTGCCCGCCGCGCTCGAGGTCGCCGGCGACCGGCTCGCCGTCGGGCTCGACGCGCAGGGCGGGACGCTGCGCGCGCGCGGCTGGACGGAGGACGCGGGTGACCTCTTCGAGGTGCTCGCCCGTCTCGACGCGCTCGGGGTCGCACGCTTCATCTTCACCGACATCGAGACCGACGGCATGCTCAGCGGCCCGAACCTCGCGATGCTCGGGCGCGTCGCCGACGCGACGTCGGCTGCGGTGACGGCGTCGGGAGGGGTGGCCAGCATCGACGACCTCACGACGCTCGCCGCGCTGCACGAGCGTGTCGACGGCGCGATCGTGGGCCGGGCGCTGTACAGCGGCGACGTGGACCTCGCGGAGGCGCTCGCCGCGGTGGCGGCGGTCCCGCGATGAGGTCCGGGACGCCGGCGACGACGGCGGGGGACCGGCTCGCCGCGCGCGTCATCCCGTGCCTCGACGTCGAGTCGGGCCGCGTCGTGAAGGGCGTGAACTTCGTCGGGCTGCGCGATGCCGGTGACCCCGTGGAGCTCGCGCGTCGCTACGACCTCGCCGGTGCCGACGAGCTGGTGCTGCTCGACATCACCGCGTCGAGCGACTCGCGCAGCATCATGCTCGACGTCGTCGAGCGGTGCGCCGCGGAGCTGTCGATCCCGTTCACGATCGGGGGCGGGGTCCGCAGCGTCGACGACGCGCGGGTCCTGCTCGGCGCGGGCGCGGACAAGGTCAGCATGAACACGGCGGCTGTCGCCGACCCGTCGCTGCTCGACCGGGTCGCGGAGGCGGTCGGCGCGCAGTCAGCGGTCGTCGCCGTCGACGCGCGCCGGCGCGACCCGCGTGACGCCGACGCAGGCTGGGAGGTGTTCACCCACGGGGGCCGCACGGCCACGGGGCTCGATGCGGTCGAGTGGTGCGCCGAGGCCGTGCGGCGCGGGGCAGGCGAGGTGCTGCTCACGTCGATGGACCGTGACGGGACCCGCGAGGGCTTCGACATCGAGCTCCTCCGCGCGGTCAGCGGCGCGGTCGGTGTGCCCGTCATCGCGTCGGGTGGGGCGGGCGACGCGGGACACATGGCCGATGCGGTCGCGCTCGGCGGTGCGTCGGCGGTGCTCGCCGCCTCGATCCTGCACTTCGGCGACGTGACCGTCGACGGCATCAAGCAGGTCATGGGCGAGCGCGGGATCCCCGTCCGCCGCGACCTCGGAGCCAGCTGAGCGGCCCCCGGCCGACCGTCCTCAGCGGGATGCCACACGCCGCATGGGCGCTGCGGTGGAGGTCGTCCTCGAGGCCGACGGGCAGGTTGTCGACGCCGCACTCCCCGCAGCGCACGACGGGCAGGCCGAACGTCACCGTGAACGGTGGGCCGAGCTCCGGTGCGACGGTCACCGACCGCAGCGTCGCGCGCATGGGCAGGTCGAGCGGTGCGCCGCACGGGCCGCAGCGGCCCGCTCCGGGCCGCCCGGTCGCGGCAGGAGGCGCGTCGCCGAGGGCGGTGGCGAGGGCTGGCGCCACCTCCTCCTGCGCGCACCCGTGGTCGCAGCGCAGGACGGCGCGGGCCTCGACGCTCGCCGTGATGGGTCCGGATCGCTCCTGCACGGCAGCACGCCGCTCCGCGACGAGCGCGTCACCACAGGTCGCGCAGCTGAGGCTCACCCGAGGATCCGGAGCATCGCCTCCTCGAAGGCGGCGTCGCACTCGGCGCGCGGCTGCGTCTCGAGGCAGGTCATGTACTCCGCGAAGACCGTTGCGATCTCGCTGCCGGAGCCTGCGATCACCCACAGCGCGACGGCGCCGACGATGAGCGCGATCGTGAGGCCGACCACCCCGAGCGAGAGTCCGGCGATGGCCATCCCGTCACCGTCCCGTGCGCTCCTCCGGATGCGGGATCGACCGAGGACGCCCAGCACGATCGCCGCGATGGGGAGCACCAGTCCGAACCCGGGGACGAAGGACAGCACGAGCCCGACGATGCCGACGACCAGCGC
>SKII01000036.1 GCA_007116505.1 Nitriliruptoraceae bacterium | reverse complement strand
CGCAGCGTCGGGAGCACGGCGAAGACGACGCCGGCGAGGATGACGACGAAGACGGCGATGGCGCGGTACTCGCGGCGGAGGAAGGCCATCGAGCCGTCACGGATCGCCGCGGCGATCTCCTGCATGACGTCGGTGCCGGGGTCGGCGGCGTTGACGACGCGCGCGTAGTACGCGGCGAGCGCGAGGCTCGCGAGCGCGGCGACGACCGCCAGCACGGGGATTATCTCGAACATGGGTACCGGTCCTTTCGGAGGCGTGGCGAAGGTTCGGGGGACTGCTGGGAAGGGGTGGTCGTGGGCCGCTCCGCGCGGTCCGGTCATCCGTCGCTCTCGGGGACCTCCGGCCGTGCAGGGTCGAGGGACGGTCCGACTCGGACCCCGGGGCTCGGCCGGCAGGATGCATCGGCACGGGGCCTACGAGGTGGCGGGAGCCTAGCGCGTGGACCCCTCACCCCGACGTGCGCTCAGCGCACGCCGGGGTCGGTGGTCGTCCACAGCCCCGTGAGGACCCTCGGGGTGCTGCGGGGTCCCCCGTAGGGGGACCCCGAGGGGTGCCGGCACGCGACGGCGGCACGCGGGGTGGACCCCTTCGCGTCCGCACGGCCGTCGCGGGGGTTTGACACGGGTCCCCCTCCGCGGCCACCTTTCCGAGCCGCGCGGGCCCGTCCGCGCCCTTCCCCCTTGGAGCTCCTCCTCGTGAGCGCCCAGAACCTCGTCATCGTCGAGTCCCCGGCGAAGGCCCGCACGATCGAGCGCTACCTCGGTCCGGGCTACACCGTCCTGGCCTCGTACGGGCACGTGAGGGACCTGCCGCGCTCGAACTTCGCCATCGAGCTCGACGACGAGGGAGGCGGCTGCAGCCTCGTCTACGAGGTCCCGGAGCGCTCCGCGAAGCACGTCGCGGCCCTGCGCCGGGCGGCCCGCACGGCGGACACGGTCTGGCTCGCCCCCGACCTCGACCGCGAGGGCGAGGCGATCGCGTGGCACCTCGCGGAGGTCCTCGGGCTCGACGTCGCCACGACCCACCGCGTGACCTTCGACGAGATCACCGAGCCCGCGATCCGTGCGGCCTTCGCCGACCCCCGCACGCTCGACATGGCGCTCGTCGAGGCCCAGCAGGCCCGTCGCGCCGTCGACCGCATCGTCGGCTACCGGCTCTCGCCGGTGCTCTGGCGCACGGTCTCCTCCGGCATCTCCGCGGGTCGCGTCCAGTCAGTGGCGCTCCGCCTCATCGTCGACCGCGAGGAGGAGATCCGCGCCTTCGTCCCGGAGACCTACTTCGACGTCGCGGGCCTGTTCGGCCGCACCGCGGGGGAGCGCGACGTCCGCGCGCGCCTCGTCCGCGTCGACGGGCTCCGCATCGCGCGGCCCAAGGACCTCGACGGGAAGGACGACGCGGCCCGCGCTGCGCTGCGCGTCGTCCGCACCCAGGAGGAGGCCGACGCGCTCGTCGAGCGCGCGTCACGGCTCGGCTACACCGTCACCGAGGTCCGTCGCACGCAGCAGCAGCGCAACCCGAAGCCGCCCTTCAAGACCTCGACCCTGCAGGGCGAGGCGTCGAGGATCGGCTTCAGCGCACGACAGACGATGGCCGTCGCGCAGCAGCTCTACGAGGGCATCTCCCTCAGCGGCGAGCAGGTCGGGCTCATCACCTACATGCGGACCGGCTCGCTCAACCTCTCCGACCAGTCGCTCGCGGAGATCGCCGGCTTCGTGCGCTCCGAGTACGGCGAGCGCTACACGGTCGCGAAGCCCCGTCGGGCGACCAACGCGACGAAGGGTGCGCCGGAGGCGCACGAGGCGATCCGTCCGACGTCGGTGCTCCGCACCCCCGACAGCGTGCGCCGCTACCTGACCGTCGAGCAGGCCCGTCTCTACGAGCTGATCTGGGCGCGAACGGTCGCGACGCAAATGGCACCGGCCCTCTTCGACCGCGTCGCCGCGGACGTCACGGGCAGCGACGCCGACGGCGAGGTCGTGTTCCGCGTCACCGGTCAGGTGGAGCGCTTCGACGGCTTCCTCCGCGCCTACCGGATGGAGCGTGACGACGACGACGTCGTCGAGGACGAGGAGGGCGACGGCCTGCCCGACCTCGACGAGGGCCAGCCGCTCCACGTCGCCGAGGTGACCGCGGAGCAGCACGAGACGTCGCCGCCGCCGCGCTACAGCGAGCGCACCCTCGTCGAGGCGCTCGAGGAGCACGGCATCGGACGGCCGTCGACCTACGCCGCGATCATCTCCACGCTCGAGCAGCGTGCCTACGTCACGAAGGAGTCGCGCCGCTTCTTCCCGACGCCGCTCGGGGAGGTCGTGGTCGCGTTCCTCGTGCGCCACTTCCCCGAGATCGTCGACCTCGCCTTCACCGCCCGCATGGAGGAGACCCTCGACGAGATCGCGGCCGGCGATGCGCGCTGGTGCGGCACCGTGACGGGCTTCCTCAGCGAGGTCGACACGTGGGTCAGCGAGCGCAAGCCTGAGCGTCCCCGGCTGCCCCTGCGCGCCGAGGCGCCGTGCCCGGAGTGCGAGGCGCCGATGGAGCGCGTGTTCTCCGGGAAGTCACGCGACTGGTTCGCCTCGTGCAGTCGCTGGCCGGACTGCGACGGGACGCTGCCGCTCGAACCGGACGGCACCGTCGGGCAGCCGCTCGACGTCGAGCCGGACGAGGCCGTGCCGTGCCCGGAGTGCGCGAAGCCGATGCAGCTGCGCGATGGCCGCTACGGACGCTTCTACAGCTGCATCGACTACCCGACGTGCCGCGGCGTGCGCAACCTCCAGCAGCGGGCCGTCTTCATGACGGCCGACGGCGGCATCGAGCCGTTCCGCTCCGTCACCGATCCGCGCTTCTACATGGAGCTGCGCACGTCGCGCTACGGCAAGCCGTTCGTCGGGACGACCGGCTACCCGGAGGACTCCTTCTCCGTGTGGTCGCTCCCGCTCGCGACGCCGTGTCCCGAGTGCGGCGCACCGCTGCGTCAGCCCCCGCGCAACCGCAAGGTCCCCACGGCGGTGTGCGCGAACCCGACCGTCAACCACGTGTTCGAGCTGCCGACCTTCGACGTCCCGACCGTCGCGACGCAGACGGTGCTCGACGGTGTGCCCGCCTACGCCCCGGTGCTCGGGGGTGTGCCGCTCGCGATGGATGACGTCCCGGGGCCGATCCCGATGACCTACGTCGGGTCGCAGGACCCGCCACCACCGCGCGTCGCGAAGAAGGCGACCGCGAAGCGGGCCACCGGCGAGAAGGCGACGAAGAAGGCCACGAAGAAGGCCACGAAGAAGGCGACGAAGAAGGTCGCCCGCACGAGGACCGCCGCGAAGAAGGCGACGAAGAAGGCCACGAAGAAGGCCGCCCCGCGCAAGCGGGCGACGAAGCGCGCCGGTGGCGACTGACACCGAGAAGGGGTCCGCGGGCCGGTCCGGCGGGCGGACCCACGGCTAGGGTTGGCGCATGGGTCGTCCCGATGGTCGTGCTCCCTCCCCGCTCCCCGTCACGCTTCCGGCGACCCCCGCCGACGCCGTCCGGGGCCTGTCGTCGTCCCGCCCGTTCCGCCGGATGGTCATGGCGAGCGG
>SKII01000084.1 GCA_007116505.1 Nitriliruptoraceae bacterium | reverse complement strand
TCGCCGCCGGCGAGCGGTGGGCCGGCGTCCCCGCGTCCGAGCGGCGCGAGCTGCTGCGCCGCGTCGCGGACGGGCTCGCCGCCCGGCGTGGCGAGCTCGTCACCGCGATGCTGCACGAGGGCGGCAAGACGATCGGCGAGGCCGACCCGGAGGTCAGCGAGCTCGTCGACTTCGCCCGCTACTACGCCGACCGCGCGCTCGACCTCGAGCGCGTCGAGGGCGCCAGGTTCACCCCGCACCGCGTGGTGCTCGTCGTCCCGCCGTGGAACTTCCCCGTCGCCATCCCCGGCGGGGGCGCCCTCGCAGCGCTTGCCGCCGGGTCCGCCGCCATCCTCAAGCCCGCACCGGAGACGCCGCGCTGCGCGGAGATCGTCGCGGAGGCCGCGTGGGAGGCGGGTGTCGACCGCGACCTGCTGGCGCTGCTCCGGGTGCCCGACGACGACACGGGTCGTCACCTCGTGACGCACCCCGACGTCGATGCGGTCGTGCTCACGGGGTCCTACGACACCGCGCGGCTGTTCCGCGGGTGGCGTCCGGACCTGCGGCTCCTCGCCGAGACCTCAGGGAAGAACGCCCTGATCGTCACGCCGTCGGCGGACCCCGACCTCGCCGTCGCCGACCTCGTGCGCAGCGCCTTCGGGCACGCGGGCCAGAAGTGCTCGGCCGCCTCGCTCGCGATCCTCGTCGGTGACGTCGCGACGTCGCGCCGCTTCCTCGACCAGCTCGTCGACGCGACCACGACGCTCGCCGTCGGGCCATCGACGGACCTCTCGACGCAGCTCAACCGGCTCATCGGACCGCCGCGAGGGCCGCTGGCGCGGCACCTGCACGAGCTCGACGAGGGGGAGGAGTGGCTCGTCGAGCCGCGCTGCGTCGACGAGGACGCGCACCTCTGGACGCCCGGCATCAAGACGGGCGTCCGCCCCGGCTCGCACTTCCACACGCATGAGTGCTTCGGACCGGTGCT
This sequence comes from Nitriliruptoraceae bacterium, assembly GCA_007116505.1. The sequence continues at coordinate 2,630 of SKII01000084.1, read as the reverse complement.
CGGCATCATGGCGGCGACGGACCTCGACGAGGCGATCGCGTGGCAGAACGCGACCGGCTACGGGCTCACCGGCGGCATCCACACGCTCGACGACGACGAGGTCGAGCGCTGGCTCGAGCACGTGGAGGTCGGCAACGCCTACGTCAACCGGCACATCACCGGCGCCATCGTGCAGCGCCAACCGTTCGGCGGCTGGAAGCGTTCCGCGGTCGGACCGGGCGCGAAGGCCGGTGGACCCGCCTACGTCGCGACGCTCGGGGAGTGGTCCGACGACGACGCTGTCGCGGCGCTCGACGACGACGCCTGGCTGGAGCGCGCCCTCGCCGACGACGCGCGCGCATGGCCGCGCTACGCCACCGAGCACGACGCGACGGGGCTGACCGTCGAGGCGAACGTCCTGCGCCATCGCCGCTACGCGGCGGTCGTCGTGCGCTGCTCACCCGGCACGACGCAGCGCGACCTCGCGCGCACGATCGCGGCGGCCCGCGTCACCGGCACGCCGGTGCACGTCAGCCTCGATCCCGAGGCAGGGCTCGGTGCGGAGGACGTGACCGCGGCGGCCCGGCGCGTCGGGGCGCACGTGCCCGGCGTCACCACCGAGACGACGAGCGCGCTCGCCGGGCGGCTCGATGGGCTCGGGCAGGTCGTCGTCCGTGTCCTCGGCGGCCCGGGACGCGTCGACGGGGCGCTCCGCAGCGCCTGCGAGGACCTCGGCATCCGGTGCGACGAGGCCCCCGTCGTGATGAGCGGGCACGTGGAGCTCGGTCGGATCGTGCGGGAGCAGGCCGTCAGCCGGACGCTCCATCGCTACGGGCGCGTCCTGTCCGCGGGCTCCCCGGGCGTGGGCTCCTGAGGCGGCGTGGCCGGTCCCGCCCCGCGGCGCTCAGGCGAGCGGCTGCGGCGGGAGCCTCACGCCGACGAGACGACGCGCCCCGTCGATGCGCCACCCGTCGGCCTCCTCGGAGAGGTCGTAGCGGAGGACGATCTCCCTGCTGCCGTCACGGATCCCGACGATGAGCGATCCGCGGCGCCCGACCGCGAGGCACTCGTCGGTCCGGTGCCCGTCGTTGCCGAGCAGCTCGGGATACTCGTCGCGGATGAGGACGGCGAAGGCGTCGTCGTCGAGGAGGCGGCGGAAGAACGGGCTCGTCATCGCGTAGGCACCGGCGATGTCGCCGTCCGCGAACGCATCCAGCTGCCGCGACACGGTCGCGGCGATGGCGGCCTCGGTGCGCGAGTCACACGCGTTCGGCGGGCGTCCAGCGTCGGGAGGCGGCTCCGGGGCCGGTGCCGCGTCGGGATCCGGTGCCGCGTCGGGTGCCCCGTCGGGATCCGGTGCCGCGTCGGACTCCGCTACCGATGGGGGATCGGACGGTCCCGCCACCTCCGAGGGCCCGCAGGCCGCGGCGAGGGTCAGGGCCAGCATCGCGGTGACCGAGCGCAGGGCTCGTTCCTCCCGTCTCGGCCCCTGGCTCGGCTCCCGTCTCAGCATCGGCGTCCTCGCCCGTCACCTCGTCCCCGGTCCGCGACGCTCGGGGGTGACGCTCGGGGGTGACGCTAGGGCGTGACGAGCCCTCCCGCGAGGCGCTACCTTCCGTGCCTGCGGGGCGTTAGCTCAGTTGGCTAGAGCGCTTGCTCGACACGCAAGAGGTCAGAGGTTCGAGTCCTCTACGCCCCACGGACCCCCTGGAGTGACGTCGGAGTGACGTGCAGCGTCGCGAGCTGCTGCAGGTAGATGATCTCCTCGTCGAGGTCACGAGGCGGCGCGTCCGGCGGATGAACGTCCGGGTGCATCCCCCCGACGGCGACGTCCGGCTCTCCGTCCCCCCTCGGGCCTCCCAGCGGTCCATCGTCCGCTTCGTGCGTGAGTGCCGCCCCTGGATCGAGCAGCATCGAGCTCGGCTGCGCGAGCAGGTGGCCGAGCGGCCGCTCGCTCCCGGTCGGCACCGTCCGACCGGTGCGAGTGGCGAGCTGCTGTGGCACTTCGGCCGGCCGGTCCGGCTCGAGGTCGTCGCCTCCGACGGTCGTCCGGGTGCCGCCCTGCACCCGGACGGGCGGCTGCGCGTCCGGACCGCCGAACCCGAGGACCGTGACGCGGTGCTGGTCGTGCTCGAACGCTTCCGTCGGCGCGAGCTGCGGCGTGGCGCGACGGCGATGCTGGACCCCTGGGCCGAGCGCCTCGAGGTGCGCTACGCGTTCCTCGGCGTCCGGTCGATGACGACCCGCTGGGGGACGTGCGTGCCGGAGCGGGGCCGGGTCTGGCTGAACCTCGCGCTCGTCGAGCGTCCCCCGGCAGCTCTCGAGTACGTCGTCGTGCACGAGCTCGCGCACCTGCGCGAGGCGTCGCACGGGCCAGCGTTCCAGGAGCTCATGGACCGGGCCCTCCCGGACTGGCGTCGACGCCGGGCGGACCTCGACCGCTGGTGAACGACCGCCGGTGACAGGGCGACGTGTCGGCGCAGTGGGTTACGTTCCCGGCCGCCGACGGCGGGGCAGCCGTCGGTATGGGGCACGGGTGCGTCCGCGGGCGCGTCCGACGGCAGCAGGGGAGTGGACGTGGGGCTCGATGTCGATCGAGGGGCCGAGAGCGAGGGTCCGATCTCGGCCCCGCCCCATCCCGGCGCGGCCGG
>SKII01000005.1 GCA_007116505.1 Nitriliruptoraceae bacterium | reverse complement strand
GATCAGCGCAGGTAGAGCGTGAAGCTCATCCCGACGATCATCATGACGCCGACCGCGACCGTGACGGGCATGCCGAAGCGGTGTCCCTTCACGTGCGCGACCAGACCGACGAGCATGCCGACGGGCCCGGTCAGCGGCGACAGGCCACCGAGCATGGCGGTGAGCCCGAGGAGCGCGGCGACGACGACCAGCGCGCCGGCGCCCCGCGGGGACGCCTCGATCGGGGCGAACGGGTCCCGGGCCTCTGCGGTGGCCCCGCCGTCAGCGGACGACACGGATCCCCGTCGCGGAGGCCGCCGCCTCGAGCGACCCAAGGTTCGTCGTGGTCATGCCGAGCGTGTCCATGTAGCTGATGGCCGCGTCCGCCCGCCGTCCCGTCCGACAGTAGATGAGGTAGTCGAGCGTCGGGGCGAGCTGGTCGACCATCGCGGTGAACGTCGGGAGCTCGACGGGGATGTTGACGGCACCCTCGAGGTGCCCCTCCGCGAACTCCGCCGGCGTGCGGACGTCGATCAGCATCGTGCCGGCCGGCAGCGCCTCGGCGGCGCTCACGCCGGCATCGGCGGACGAGCAGGCGGCGGCCGTACCGAGCGTCGCGACGAGCACGGCGGCGACGGCGACGCGACGCAGGACGCGACGCAGCGGACGGGGGGCGGAGGCGTGTGAGGTCATCATGCGAGGGTAACGCGTCTCCGGGCGGCGCTATTCCCCCGGCCGGGATCGCTGCCGTGGACCGGCGTTCCGGCCCCACTAGCGTCATGATGGAGCCGAGGACGGGGAGGACGGCCATGCCCGCACCGGACCTGACGATGCCACCCGACGTGCGCGCCACGTTCCTCGCGGAGGAGCGGGTCCTGCGGCTCGCCACGGTCGACGAGGACGGCTGGCCGGTCGTCGTCCCGCTGTGGTTCGTCCATCACCCCGACCCGCACGGCGAGGTCTGGGTGTGGAACCTGAACCGCGCCCGACGGACCGCACGGCTCGAGGCCGGCGGCCGCTGCGGCGTGACGATCGACGCCGGGCACGACTACCACGAGCTGCGGGGCCTGACCGCCCGCGCGACGCCGCAGCGCGTCGACGACGACGCGGTGCCGCTGGAGGTGCGTGCGACCTACGCCCGCAAGTACTTCGGCAGCGACGAGCCGCTCGCCGCCGCCGACCACCACACGTGGTTCGCGCTCGATCTCAGCGCAGAGCGCAGCTGGGACTTCCGTCGGCTCGGTCAGTGACGCGGAGCAGGCGGCGTCAGTACAGGAACATCGGCTTGCCCTCGACGTGGCGCACCTTCGGGCGGTACGCGTCGACGTCGTAGAGGGCGTCCACGTCGACACGCTTCACGCCGGCACCCGTCGCCATGAGCGGGACGTTCGTGTAGGTGCCTCCGCGCAGCGCCATCATCCGGCCGTGCTCCCCCTTCATCGCATGGTCGGCGGCCATGACGGCGAAGTTCGTCGCGACCATGAGGTCGAGCGAGTCCGGACGTCCGGAGCGCATCAGGTAGCCGAGCTCCTGGGTGATGATGTCCTGCCCGGTGATCTCCTTGATGAGTGCACCGGTCGTCTGCCCGATGCCACCGAGCTTGCGGTGCCCGTACGGGTCCTCCTCGCCGGACAGGTGGACCTCGCCGTCGAGGAGCGTCGCACCCTCGGACACGGTGCACATCGCGTAGTTCGATGGGTTCGCGCGCTTGTCGTCCATGAGGAGACCGGCAAGCTTCTCCGGGTCGAACGGCACCTCCGAGATCAGCGCACGGTCGACGCTCGCGAGGTACGCGGAGATGAGCGACGTCTCTCCGGAGTAGCGGCCGAAGAGCTCGACGACCGCGATGCGCTCGTGCGACCCGGTCGAGGTGCGCAGCTGGTGGATGAACTCGACGCTGCGCGTGATCGCGGTCGAGAATCCGATGCAGTAGTCGGTGCCGTGGACGTCGTTGTCCATCGTCTTCGGGATCGCGATGACCGCGAAGCCCTCCTCGTGCATGCGGCGTGCGTACGACAGCGTGTCGTCACCGCCGATCGCGACGAGCGCATCCAGCTTCAGGTGCTCGAGCACGCGGAGCACGTGCGGGGTGAAGTCGTACGGCTCCTCGCCCTGCTCCTGGCCGGCGAGGAACGCCGGCATGTCCTTCGCGCGGACGCGCCCGGGGTTCGTGCGCGACGTGTGGAGGAACGTGCCGCCCGTGCGGTCGGTGGTGCGCACGGCCGCACGGTCGAGCGGACGCGTGCAGCGCTCGTCCGAGGTCGGGTCGGCGAGGTCATACTCGAGGAGCCCGCCCCAGCCGCGGCGGATGCCGAGGACCTCGTGCCCCTCGGTCACGACCCGCTCGACGACGGCCTTGATGCTGGGGTTGAGGCCGGGGACGTCGCCGCCGCCGGTGAGGATGCCGATCCGCATGTCCGCTCCGAGGTGAGGGAGGCGCTGCGCCGAGGTCGTCCGGGGCGCACCGCCATCCTACGGCGGGTCCGCGTGGCGCGACAGGACCGTCAGCCCGTCAGCACCCGCAGCGCCGAGCGGGCGGCGTGGTGCCCGCACATCCCGTGCACGCCGGCTCCGGGCGCCGTCGACGCCGAGCACAGGAACGCCCCCGGGACGCTCGTCGCGTACGGGTCGGGGCCGAGGCTCGGACGGGCGACGAGCTGGCGCAGGGTGAGCGCACCGCCGGTGATGTCCCCGCCGACGAGGTTCGCGTTGCCCGCCGCGAAGTCCGCGGGCGTCGTCACATGGGTCGCGATGATGCGCGCCGCGAGCCCCGGCGCGCTGCGCTCGAGCTCGCCGAGGATCGCGTCACGGGCGAGGTCCGGGTCGGGCGCGGCGTCGCCGGCCGGCACGTGCGCGTACGCCCAGACCGGCTCGACGTCGCCGACGCGGCGTGACGGGTCGGCGACCGCCGGCTGGGAGACGAGCACGTAGGGGCGCTCCGGCATACGGCCGGAGCTGCTCGCCGCCTCCGACGCCGCGATGTCGCGGAAGGCGCCGCCGAGGTGCACCGTCCCCGCACGACGCACGTCAGGGGCGGACCACGGCACCCCTCCGCGCACGGCGAGGTCGACCTTGAACGCGGCGGCACCTGCATGGCGCCACGCGCGCAGCCGTCGCTGCTCGCGACCGTCCATCGCGTCGCCCAGGATGTCGACGAGCTGGCCCGGGTCCGTGTCGAACAGCGCGACTCGGCTGCGCGGCAGGTCCCGCATCGACCGCACGCGCACGCCGGTGACGACCTCGCCACCGAGCTCCTCGAGCATCGCGACCATCGCACGCCAGATCGCCTGCGACCCGCCGCGCGCGACCGGCCAGTCGTACGCGTGGCCCGCCGCGATCAGCATCGTCGCGACACCCGTCGTCCCCGGAGCGTCGAGCGGCGCGACCGCGTGGGCGGCGGCGCCGCCGAACAGCGCCGCGCCGGGACCGTCGGTGCCGTGCGCGAACCGTGACGCGGTCAACGTGGCGGGTGCGAGCGAGAGCAGCCCGTTGCGCGCGAGCGTGAGCGGATGCCGGGGTAGGCGCACGAGCGGCCCGAGGATGGACGTCGCGAGGTCGTCGAACCGGCGTGCGGGCTGCGCGAACAGGCGTCGCCACAGCACGCCGTCCTCGCCGAGCCCGGCGACGGTCTCGTCGAGG
>SKII01000127.1 GCA_007116505.1 Nitriliruptoraceae bacterium | reverse complement strand
TCGACAAGGACACCCTCCAGGTCCGCAAGTTCGAGGGCAACCCGGAGTCGCCCGGCTCGCGCGGGCGCAACTGCGCGAAGGGCCCCGCGGTCCACAACCAGATCACCGACCCCGACCGCATCCTCCATCCGATGCGGCGCGTCGGCGAGCGCGGCGCCGGCGGGTGGGAGCGCATCAGCTGGGACGAGGCGCTCGACGAGGTCGCGCTGCGAATCCGCGCGGCCATCACGTCCGACCGCCACAACGAGGTGATGTACCACGTGGGCCGTCCCGGCGAGGACGGCTTCACCGAGCGCGTGCTCGCCGCGTGGGGCGTCGACGGGCACAACTCGCACACGAACGTGTGCTCGTCGGGAGGGCGCACCGGCTTCCAGTTCTGGACCGGCATCGACCGTCCGAGCCCCGACCATGCGAACGCGCGGACGATCCTGCTCATCTCCTCGCACCTCGAGACCGGCCACTACTTCAACCCGCACGCGCAGCGCATCATCGAGGCGAAGCAGGGCGGCGCGAAGCTGATCGTCATGGACGTCCGGCTCTCGAACACCGCGACGCACGCGACCGAGTGGGTCGCGCCCTACCCGGGCAGCGAGCCGGCCATCCTCCTGTCGGTCGCGCGCGAGCTGATCCAGAACGGCGACTACGACCGCGACTACGTGCGGCGCTGGTGGAACTGGCGCGAGTACCTCGCCGCTGTGCACCCCGACCGACCGGCGACCTTCGAGACCTTCGAGGAGGTCCTGCGCGACGTCTACGCGGACTACACGTTCGAGTTCGCCTCGCAGGAGTCCGGCGTCGCAGTCACGCAGATCCGTGCGGTCTACGAGGCGGTCGCCGAGGCGGGGAGCCGCCTCGCCGTGCACTCGTGGCGCTCCGCCGCGGCCGGGAACGAGGGCGGCTGGCAGGTCTCGCGCACCCTCTTCATGCTGTCCGCGCTCATGGGTGCGATCGCGGTGCCCGGTGGCACGTACCCGAACGCCTGGAACAAGTTCGTCGCGCGCCCGATCCACCTGCCGCACCACCCGGCCGCATGGAACGAGCTGACCTACCCGCTCGAGTACCCGATCGCGCAGAACGAGCTGTCGTTCCTCCTCCCGCACCTCGTCGAGGAGGGGCGTGGCGTCATCGACGTGTACTTCACGCGCGTCTACAACCCGGTGTGGACGAACCCCGACGGGTTCAGCTGGATCGAGATGCTCACCGACCACCGCAAGGTGGGGCTCCACATCGCGCTCACGCCGACGTGGAACGAGACGGCGTACTTCGCGGACCTCGTCCTCCCGATGGGCATGTCGAGCGAGCGTCACGACATCACGAGCTACGAGCAGTACGACGCGCAGTGGCTCTCCTTCCGCCAGCCCGTGCTGCGCGCCGCGCGCGAGCGGCTCGGTGAGACCATCACCGACACCCGACAGGTGAACCCGGGCGAGGTGTGGGAGGAGAACGAGTTCTGGATCGAGCTGTCGTGGCGCATCGACCCCGACGGCTCGCTCGGCATCCGTGAGTACTTCGAGTCGAAGGAGCGGCCGGGCACGAAGCTCGGTGTCGACGAGTACTACGGCTGGATGTTCGACAACTCCGTCCCCGGGCTCAAGGAGCGCGCCGCCGAGGAGGGGCTGACCGGCCTCGAGTTCATGCGCCGCTACGGATCGTTCGAGATCCGCACGGGCATCGGGCCCCTCCACGAGACGCCGATCGGTCCCGAGCAGTACGCGACCGACAAGCGGGTCGACGAGTTCGGCCGCGTGTACTCGCGCGACCCGGAGCCGCCGAAGGAGAACTTCGCGCCGACCGGTGCCCCTGACCCCGACCACGAGGGGCGTCGAGCCGTCGGCGTCGAGGTCGACGGCGAGGTGCTCCGGGGCTTCCCGACCCCGTCGGGACTCCTCGAGTTCTACTCGCGCACGCTCGTCGACTGGGGCTGGGGCGAGCACGCCATCCCGACCTACATCCGCAGCCACATCCACCCGGAGAAGCTCGAGGCGGGGCAGGTCCCGCTCATCTCGACGTTCCGGCTCGTCACGCAGATCCACACGCGCAGCGCGAACTCGAAGTGGCTCGACGAGCTCGCACACTCCAACCCGCTGTGGATCCACCCGGTCCAGGCGAAGGACGTCGGCGTCATCACCGGCGACCTCGTCCGCGTCGAGACCGAGCTCGGCCACTTCGTCGTCAAGGCGTGGGTCACCGAGGGCATCCGCCCCGGCGTCGTCGCATGCTCGCACCACATGGGGCGCTGGCGCCTCACCGGGCACGAGCATTCGCACCGGCTCAACACCACCACGGTGGCCCTGCACAACGAGGGCTCGCAGTGGTCGATGAGCCCGGAGAAGGCGCACGGTGCGTTCGAGAGCGACGACCCGGACACGGCGCGCATCTGGTGGACCGACGTCGGCGTGCACCAGAACATGACCTTCGGCGTGCACCCCGACCCGGTGTCCGGCATGCACTGCTGGCACCAGGCCGTCCGGGTCGTGAAGGCGCACGAGGGCGACCGCGCCGGCGACATCTTCGTCGACACCGACCGCTCGCGGGCCGTCTACCGCGACTGGCTCGCCAAGACGCGGAGCGCGACCGTCGTGTCGCCCAACGGTGAGCGCCGTCCGCGCTGGCTGATCCGTCCGCTCAAGCCGACGGCGGACGCGTTCCGCATCGGCGGGCCGGTCGGGCGCCGCACGGACGACGTGCCCGCCGCCGGGTGAGCCGCGCGGGTCTGCTGCGCGCTCTCGCTGAGCTCGCGTCCGCTCCGCATGCGGGGACCGGCGCGGTCGCGGAGGCGCTCGAGCTGCCGCGGCCGCCGACGGCGTCGGAGCACACCGACCTGTTCGACTTCCAGGTGTACCCGTACGCGTCGGTCCACCTCGGCGACGAGGGGATGCTCGGAGGTGACGCACGTGACCGCATCGCCGGGTTCCTCCGTGCGCTCGACGTCACCCCGCCGCCCGAGCCCGACCATCTCGTCGTCCTGCTGCACGCGTACGCGGACCTGAGCGAGCTCGCCGCCTCCGGTGCGCCACGCGCCGACCATGCGCGGCGCGTGCTGCTCCATGAGCACCTCGGCTCATGGGTCGGCCGCTTCCTCGCCCGGGTCGTGGAGCTCGGTGCCGAGCCGCTGCGGCACTGGGCGCGGCTGACCGTCGCCACGCTCGGTGCGGAGCTCGTCGAGCTCGGCGCGCCCTCCGAGCTCCCGCCGGCGCTGCGTGACGCGGCGCTGCTCCCGGAGCCGGAGGATGCGACGGCCGCGGACTGGACGCAGGGCCTGCTGACGCCGGTGCGCAGCGGGCTCGTCCTCGCCCGCGCGGACCTCGCGAGGGCGGCCCGCGACCTCTCGCTCGGTACGCGCGTCGGCGAGCGTGCCTTCGTGCTGCGGGCGCTGCTCGACCAGGACGCGCGTGCGACGCTCGGCTGGATCGCCGGTGAGGCGCGCCGCCAGACCGAGGACCTCGCACCCGTCGCCACGACGGGCGGGGAGGTGGTCGCCGCCTGGTGGGAGGAGCGCCTCGGCCGCACGGCGGGGCTCCTCGACCGTGCGCTCGGCGTCGCCTGAGCAGGTCCGGCTACCCTCCCACGGTCCGCACCGCGACCGCCTCGGATGCTGCCGAGGGTCGAGATGGAGGTCGAGATGG
>SKII01000045.1 GCA_007116505.1 Nitriliruptoraceae bacterium | reverse complement strand
TCCGACGGCGAGCGCGTTGAACAGGTTCGACCCGAGGATGTTGCCGACGAGCAGGTCGGACGCACCGCGCCGCACCGACTGCACGGCCGCGGCGAGCTCCGGCAGCGACGTCCCGACCGCGACGATCGTCAATCCGATGAACGCGTCGGAGAGTCCCAGGGCCGTCGCCAGCGCATCCCCGCCGAGCACGACGGCCTGCGCGCCGGCGAGCGTCATCACGAGCCCGAGGAAGGTCCGGGCGAGCTCCCGGCCGGTGCCCGTGCGCTTGCCGCCGTCCACGCCGCTGTCCGTGTCCTCCGTGTCCTCGTCGAGCGCAGCGCGTGCTGCCGTGCCGTCACGGCCGAGCGCGAGCAGCACGGCGATCGCGATGACGAGGAGCAGCGCGAGCAGCGCAGCCTCCGTCCGGCGCAGCGTCCCCTGCACGGCCCACGCGAACGCGAGCACGCCGAGGAGCGACAGCGGCACCTCCCGTCGCAGCGTCGTGCGCCCGACGAGCACCGGCCCGGCGAGCGCCGCGACGCCGAGCACCAGCAGCACGTTCGCGATGTTCGAGCCGACGATGTTGCCCACGCCCAGGTCGAACACGCCCTCGACGGCGGCGAGCAGCGACACGAGCAGCTCCGGCAGGCTCGTGCCGAAGCCGATGATGACGACGCCGACGACGACGGTGGACAGGCCCAGCCGTGCGCTCAGCCGGACCGCCCCCTCGACCAGCCGGTCGGAACCGACGACGAGCAGCACGAGACCGACCGCGAGCACGACCGAGGCGAGGAGCGGGGACGCGGTGAGCATGAGCGCACGCTAGCCAGCGCCGCCGCCCCCACCGCTAGCCTCGGACCGGCCGGTGGACAGCGCCGGCAGCCCGCAGGAGGTCCGGGGAGGCCCGGGCACGCCCGAGGAGACGGCATGAACCCCCGCACCCGAACGACGCTGCTCGTCGGAGCCGCGCTGGCCCTGGCCGCCTGCGCCTCCGAGGCGGGGGAGGACGCGTCCCCGAGCGCGCCCGCCACACCACCGGCGAGCGACGCGGCGACGGCGCCCGACGCGACCGCGATCCTCGAGGCCCTCTACCCGTCCCGCACCGAGCCCCCGTCGGAGCTCGTCGTCGTCGACCTCGTCGAGGGTGACGGTGCTGCTGCCGCCGCGGGCGGGACGGCGGTCGTGCACTACTGGGGGCTCCGCTGGAGCGACGGCGGCACGTTCGACGCGTCGTGGAACCGCGGCCAGACGTTCTCGTTCGCGCTCGGTGCCGGGCAGGTCATCCGCGGCTGGGACGTCGGCGTCGAGGGCATGCAGGTCGGCGGCCGGCGCGTGCTCGTCATCCCCCCTGAGCTCGGATACGGCGACCGTGGTGCCGGCGGCGTGATCGGCCCTGGCGAGACGCTCGTCTTCATCGTCGACCTGGTGGGGACCCGCTGAGCCGTCCTCCCCTGCGCGAGCTCCTCGCGCTCGGCGACCTCGACGGTCTCGTGCGCGAGGCCGACCTGCTCGCCGTGCAGGAGGACTTCGTCGGGCTCGTGGAGCTCCGCGACGCGTGCCTCGAGGCGACCGAGGAGACGGGCCGGCAGCTGTGGGGCCCGGCGCGCTACGCCGCCTACCGGGTCGCGCTCGACGGACCGGCCGAGCTCGCCGGCGCGATGCTCGAGCCCGGAGTGGTCCGCTTCGGGCTCGGACCGCTCACCGAGGTCGTCGCGCAGCACCACACGTTCGCCGAGCTCGCCCCGCACGTCGACGCGGCGCTGCTGCCCGTGGTCGCCCAGGAGCGGGTGCTCCGCGGCGAGGACCTGCGCGGTGACCCGCGTGCCGAGGGCGCGTCCGACGATCCGCCGCTCGTGCTCCAGCCGTTCGAGCCGGCGTACACGCTGCCGGAGTACCGGGCGACCGAGCGCCTGGACGGTTCGGTCCCCGAAGCTTCCCCGGGGCGTGAGGTCGACGTCCCGGACGGCTCCACCGCCCCCGTCCCCACGCTCGCGAACCCCGTCCCCACGCTCACCCGGGCGCTCACCCGGGCGCTCGAGGACGCCGTCGCGCCATGGACCGCGCAGTCCGGCGGCGAGGCGCACGTCCGCGCAGTCCACGGTGACGTCGTCGCGGCCGTCCGTTCCGTCGCGTCAGCAGCGGGTGCCGCCGACGGCACCGATCAGCACCTGCGCGAGCTCGGGCTGCGCGAGCTCGGGCTGCGCGAGCTCGACGTCCCCGAGCTGTTCGCCCGTCTCGCGCATGCGGGCGCGTCAGGTGGGGTGCACGGCCGGCGGCGCGGCGGTGCGGCGGGCCGCTCGCTCGCCTGGTGGATCGCGCGCTGCGCGACAGGGCTCGATCGGGAGGAGCATGTCGACGCCGACGAGCTCGAGTTCCGTCTCGAGGACGTCCGGAGGGTCGCGTTCCGCCTCCCTGGGGAGGCCGCATGGCGCCTCGAGGTCGCGCTCGGCGGCCCCGGCGGCCCCGGCGGCCCCGGTGCGCACGGTCCCCGAGAGGGTGGTCCGGAATGGGCGGTGGCGATCGCGGCGTTCGACCGTGCGGTGGCACCCGAGGAGCAGCCGGGTACGGCACCATGGTGACCCTGCGGGGCTGACACCCGACCCCACGCACCTCGAGGAGGACCACGATGGCTGAAGCAGCGGTGCACCCGTCGCTCGGGCCGCTCGGTGTGCTCGTCGGCACCTGGCGCGGCGAGGGTGAGGGCGCCTACCCGACCATCGCGCCGTTCCGGTACCGCGAGGAGGTCGAGTTCGCGACCGACGGCCGGCCGGTGATCGCCTACCGGCAGCGCACCTGGCGCATCGACGCCGACACGCCCATGCACGTCGAGTCCGGCTACCTCCGTGGACCCATCGACGGTCACGTGGAGCTCGTCGTCGCGCAGCCGACCGGGTTCGGCGAGGTCGCGCGGCTCGCGATGCGGGAGGAGGGCACGACGCTCACGCTGGAGGGGGAGCGCGCCCCGCTCACGCGCACGCCGAGCGCGAAGGCCGTCGAGGACGTCCGCCGCAGCTTCCGCGTCGTCGGCGACGAGCTCCACTACGACCTCTGGATGACCTACGCGGGCCATCCCGACACGCACCATCTGCGCGCCGTCCTGCACCGCGCGTGACGGCGCACGCTCCCGCGCCCACGAACGACGACACGAGGTACCCATGGAACCGACCGAGGCCAGCACCCGACGCGACGAGCTGTTCCTGCTCGACGTGCGCGAGCACGACGAGTGGGACGCCGGCCATGTGCCCGGCTCCGTGCACATCCCCATGCGCGACCTCGGCGCGCACCAGGCGGAGCTCCCCACCGACCGCACCATCCTCTGCGTGTGCCGCTCCGGTAACCGCAGCGGCATGGTCATGCGCGCCCTCGCCGAGGCCGGCTACGCCGCCGAGAACCTCGACGGTGGGCTGCAGCTGTGGGAGGCGTCGGGCCTCGACCTCGAGGACATCAGCGGCGAGCAGGGCATGGTGATCTGACATGGCGACGGCGGACGGCACGGGTGCGGCAGGGACGGCGACCGTCCCGCCCGCCTCCGTCCGCATCGTCCTGCCCGTCGAGGGCATGACCTGCGCGTCGTGCTCCGCACGCGTCGGCCGTGCCCTCACCAGGATCGACGGCGTCGAGGCAGCGAACGTCAACTTCGCGACGCACCGTGCGGCGGTCAGCTACGACCCGGCACGTGTCGACCCGGAGCTGCTGCGC
>SKII01000163.1 GCA_007116505.1 Nitriliruptoraceae bacterium | reverse complement strand
GGCCGGTGTGGTCGCCGCGAACGCGCCTCGGGTCGAGGCGCCGCCACGCTCGCAGGTCCGTCGCGAGGTCGCCGCGGCGCTCGCGAGGGCGGCGCGCGGCGTGGTGCTCGACGACGCGGAGGCGCTCCTGCTGTTCGAGGCGACCGGGGCGGAGCTCGAGGCGCTCGTGCGCACCGCCGACGAGGTCCGCGCGGAGCGGGTCGGGCCGCTCGTCACCTACGTCGTCAACCGCAACATCAACGCGACGAACGTCTGCTACGTCGGCTGCCGGTTCTGCGCGTTCGCGCAGCGGCGTGACGACCCCGACGCCTACACGCTCTCGCTCGAGGAGGTCGCCGACCGGGCCGAGGAGGCGTGGCGTGCCGGGGCGACCGAGGTGTGCATCCAGTCCGGGATCCATCCGGACCTGCCGGGCGACCATGCGTTCCGCATCCTCGACGCGGTCAAGGGGCGCGTCCCCGAGCTGCACGTCCACGCGTTCAGCCCGATGGAGGTCGTCAGCGGTGCCGGGCGCATGGGGATCGGTGTGCGCGAGTGGCTCGAGGAGGCGCGCTCGCGAGGGCTCGGGTCGATCCCGGGGACGGCGGCGGAGATCCTGGACGACGAGGTCCGCTGGGTCCTGACGAAGGGCAAGCTGCCGACCGCGCAGTGGATCGAGGTGGTGACGACCGCGCATGCGCTCGGGATCCCCTCGACGTCGACGATGATGTACGGGCACGTCGACGAGCCACGGCACTGGGTCGCCCACCTCAAGCTCCTGCGCGGCCTGCAGGAGCGCTCGGGCGGCTTCACGGAGTTCGTCCCGCTGCCGTTCGTGCACCAGCTCGCCCCGATCTACCTCGCCGGGGTCGCCCGACCCGGCTCGACCTTCCTCGAGGACCGGCGCGTGCACGCCGTCGCACGGCTGCTCCTCGCCGGCGCGATCGACAACGTCCAGCTGTCGTGGGTGAAGCTCGGCCTGGACGCTGCAGGCGTGCTGCTCGAGGGCGGCTGCAACGACCTCGGCGGCACGCTGATGGAGGAGACGATCTCCCGGATGGCGGGGTCCGCGCACGGCGTGCGGCAGTCGCCCGAGGCGCTCGAGGCGGCCGCGCTCGCCGTCGGACGTCCGGTCGCCCGGCGCAGCACCGGCTACGCGGTCATCGGGCCCCGGCGCGAGCCTTCTGGGACCCCCTCCGCGGTCCCCGCCGACGTCGGATAGAACCTCCACAGAGAACTTGACACAACCTCTACAGAACGTCACACTCCACTCCTGACGCGACAGTGCCGGCCACGACGGCCGAGCGGGCGAGGGAGCGCGAGATGACGGAGTCGACGCTGGTCACCGAGGCACGTGAGCTCACGAGCGAGGACCTGCTCGTCGCCGCCGCAGGAGGCGACCAGCACGCGTTCGCGGTCCTCGCCGAGCGTGTGCGTCCTCAGGCGCTCCGGGTCGCGCGCGGTGTCGTGCGCGACCCCTCCATGGCCGAGGAGGTCGCCCAGGAGGTCCTCACCGAGGTGTGGCTCAAGGCCGACCGCTTCGACCCGACGAAGGGCACCGTGGTCGGGTGGGTCGCCACCCTGACCCGTCGACGCGCGGTCGACCGCGTCCGCAGCGAGCAGGCCGGACGTGACCGCGACGACCGGGTCGCCCGTCGCAGCCAGGTCCGAGAGATCGACGTGGTGGCCGCCGAGGTCGAGCTCCGCCTCGAGCACTGGCAGGTCCGACGGGCGCTCACGACGCTGAGCGAGCGCCAGCGGGAGGCCATCGAGCTCGCGTACTTCCAGGGTCACACCTACCGCGATGTGGCGCGGGTCCTCGGGATCCCCGAGGGGACGGCCAAGTCGCGGCTGCGCGACGGGCTCGTGCGACTCCGGGAGACGCTCGACGGCCTCGTCTGACCGCTCGACGGGACGCGATGTGCCGACGGCCCGCAGGCGCGCGCCGAGCGCATGGCCTGTGCGTTCACCGCGCGCACCCTCCTAAAACCACTTCGAATACCCATATGTAGTGGTGCGCCGTCCACAGGAGCGCATTCTGGTGTGGTGATCCGCTTGACAGGCCCCTCGAGGGGGGGAGAATGACGGCCGTGTAGTTCCCCGCCTGTCGTCCCCGCTCGAGGAGTCCGGATTGACCAGCCTGCCGACCGACCTGACCAGCGTCCTCGGGATCGTGGAGGAGCCGGACGGCAACGACTGGATGCTCCAGGCCCGCTGCCTGGACGCCGATCCGGAGGCGTTCTTCCCCGAGAAGGGCGGCTCCACGCGCGAGGCGAAGCGCATCTGCGCGGCCTGCCCCGTCCGCGACGAGTGCCTGCAGTACGCGCTCGAAAACGACGAGCGGTTCGGGATCTGGGGCGGACTCTCCGAGCGTGAGCGTCGCCGGGCCAAGCGGGTCAGCACGTCCCGGCCCCGCCGACTCACCGCCTGAGCCGAGCCCACCCCGCGCGCACTCCCGTCGCGCGCTGAGGGGCGTTCTTCTGGACGGGGCGTCCGGTCTACCCCTTCTCCCGCGCTGATAGCGTCCTCGGGCATCGAGGTCGAAGCGCCGCCGAGCCATGCTGCGGCACCGGACCGGAGAGCCCCCGCATCGTGACGTCCGTCGGTCCGCGCATCGTCGCTGTGCTCGTCACCCACGACGGTGCCCCGATGCTCCGCGAGGCCATCACCTCCGTCGCCGCCCAGACCCGGTCCGGCATCGAGCTGTTCGCCGTCGACAACGCGAGCGACGACGCGACCCCGGAGCTGCTCGTCGAGCTCGTGGGCCCCGACCGTGTGGTGCTGTCCGACGTGGACCTTGGCTTCCCGGCCGCCGTGGACCTCGCGCTCGACGCGGTCGATGCGGAGGACGCTCGGCTCGGACGGTCCGGTCCACGTGAGGACGACCTCCTCCTGCTGCTCCATGACGACCTCCAGCTCGAGCGCGACGCGGTCGAGCAGCTCGTCGCGGCGCTCGATGCCGACGGCCGGGTCGCCATCGTCGGGCCGAAGCTCCGGTGGGCGGACGACCCGTCACGGCTGCAGTCGGTCGGTGCGACCATCGATCTGACCGGGCGCGTCGACGACGGTCTCGACCCCGACGAGCTCGACCAGGGACAGCGTGACGGTGACCGCCGGGTCCTGTTCGTGCCGACCGCCGGGATGCTCGTGCGGCGACGGGTGTTCGACGAGCTGGGCCGCTTCGACCCGCGTGGGCACGCCTTCCGCGAGGACCTCGACCTGTGCTGGCGGGCCGCCGTCGCCGGCCACGACGTCGAGGTCGTCCCCGCGGCCGTCGGCCTGCACGCCGCCCGATCGGCCGAGCATCTGCGCGCCGGCCGGGTCGCTCAGCTCGGGCCGCGCTTCCTCGCCGAGCGCAACACCCTCGTCGCCATCATCACGAACTACGGGCCGGAGCGGCTTCTGCTCGTGCTCCCGCTCGCGCTCGTCGTCGGGGTCGCGAAGGTCGCCGGCTTCCTGCTCACCCGCCGCATCGGGGATGCGCGCGACACCGTCGCCGCGTGGGGCTGGAACGTCGTGAACCTTCGGGGCACGCTCCGACGGCGGCGCCACGCGCAGCGGCTCCGGCGCCGCAGCGACGCGGAGCTCGCACCGCTGCTCGGCAGGGTCACACCCCGGCTCCGTGCCTACCTCGAGGCCATGCTCGACCGCGTCGTCGGTGACGCGGCCGCAGGGGAGCTCGGGTCGGCGGAGAACCAGCCGAGTGCGACCCTCCAGGGCGAGCTCGACGGTCGCACGGAGCGGGGTC
>SKII01000150.1 GCA_007116505.1 Nitriliruptoraceae bacterium | reverse complement strand
CCCTTCGGGTCCTCGTTGCGCACGACCATCATCGGGATGTCGAGCCGCTTGAGGTCCTCCCCGAGCATCGGCACGCAGATGACCCCCGACGTGTGGTTGACGATGAAGGCGAGCGACGCGGCGTCGGCGGCATCGGCCGCCATCACGAGGTCACCCTCGTTCTCGCGGTCGTCGTCGTCCACGACGATGACCATCCCTCCGGCCGCGATGACCGCGGCGGCGTCCTCGATGCTGGCGAGGCTCATCGGCCGTCCTCCTGCGTCGCGCCGGCACGGTCGACCTCCGCGCCGGGCAGCATGCGCTCCACGTACTTCGCGCCCACGTCGACCTCCAGGTTCACGGTGCTCCCGACGGCCAGGTCGCCGAGGTTCGTCCCCGCCATGGTGTGCGGGATGAGTCCGATGCCGACGACATCGTCGTCGAGGTGCGCGACCGTGAGGCTCACCCCCGCGACGCAGATCGAGCCCTTGACGACGAGGTAGCGCATCAGGTCCCGGGGGATGCGGACGCGCAGCGTCCGGGTCCCGGGGACGTCCTCGACCCCGACGACCTCGCCGATGCCATCCACGTGCCCCTGGACGAGGTGCCCGCCGAGACGGTCCCCCACCCGCATGGCCCGCTCGAGGTTGACCCGGACGTCACCCTCGAGCCGCCCGAGCGCGGTGACGCGCAGCGTCTCGCGCATCAGGTCGACCGCGAACGTCGTCGCGGTCACGTCCGTCGCGGTGACGCAGACGCCGTCGACCGCGACGGACGCTCCGAGCGGGAGGTCCGTCACGACCATGGGGGCCTCGACGACGAGTCGGGCACGCTCCCCGTCGACAGCGACGTCCACGACGCGCCCGACCTCCTCGACCAGTCCGGTGAACATCAGGCGGCCCTCTCCAGCGTGCGTGCGACCGCTGCTCGCAGCAGCAGGTCACCGTCGGCGGTGGTGGTGGACTCGACGTCGCCGTCGAGGTCGAGCACGGTCCCAGCGGTCGGGTCCGGTGCGGCCGAGCTCCCCGGCCTGGACAGGAGCGGAGCGAGACCGGCGAGCGCTGGCCGGACCGCGGACCCGGCCGCAGCACCGCCCGCGACGTGCAGCTCGATGACGTCGACCGCACCAGCGGCGAGGAGTGCGGCCGCGAGCCGCGGGCCGGGCTCCGCGAGCACGGTGAGCACCCGCTCGTCGAGCAGGAGCCGGAGGGCCGCGGCGACGTCCAGCCCGGGTGGCGTGGCGACCGTGAGCGGTGCGGCGAGCACGCGAGCGCCCGTGGGCGAGAGGCCCGCGAGCGCGGCCGGCAGGACGTCGTCCGCGACGACCACGATCGTGCCGGGCCGCAGCGCACGCGCGGTGGCCGGGACGTCGCCCGACCTGCTCAGGACGACCGCCCTGGGCTGCCGCGCCGCGGCCACGTGGCGCACGTCGAGCAGCGGGTCGTCGGTGCGCAGGGTCGATCCGCCGACGAGCACCGCGTCGACATCGGCCCGGAGCCCGTGCACGTGGCGGCGGGCCTCGATACCCGTGAGGTAGCCGCCTGGCGGGGGGCTCGTCACCCCGGCCGGGTCCTGCGCGAGCTTCAGCGTCACGTGCGGGCGCGACGACCGCACGCGGGCGAGGAACCCGCGGAGGTCGTGCGCCGCGAGGGCTTGCAGGTCGGGACGGACCTCCCCGACGTCGAGCACGCTGATGCCGGCGTCGATGAGGCGCGCGACACCGCCGGCCGCCGCCGGGTCGGGGTCACGCAGCAGGACGTGGACCTCCGTGACGCCGGCAGCGACGAGCGCGTCCACGCAGGGGTGCGTGCGGCCCACGTGGGCGCACGGTTCGAGGGTGACCACGGCGGTGGCGCCTGCGGCCCGCTCACCCGCCTCGGCGAGCGCGACGACCTCGGCATGCGCGGAACCCACGGCGCGGGTCGACCCCTCGCCCACGACGGCACCGTCGCGCAGGAGCACGCAGCCGACGGGCGGGTTCGGTCCGGAGACCCCTGCCGCCCGCCGACCGACCTCGAGCGCACGCCGGTAGACGTCCTCGTCGAGGGCTGCAGGGACGGCGGGGTGGCGGACCACGTCGATGCTCTCCTCACGTGGATCGTGCGCGACGGGGCGACCCGCCATGGTAGCCCCGGGCCCGATCGCTCCTCCGCCGTCAGGCCGAGCGCATCGCCCCTGCGGCGCTGGCGAGCAGTGCCTCGCTCGCCGCAGCCGTGTCGTCGGCGGCGAACACGGAGGTCCCGGCGACGAACCAGTCGGCGCCGGCCGCTGCGGCGTCGACGACCGTGCTCGCGGTGACCCCACCGTCCACCTGGATGCGGAAGCTGAGCCCGTCCTGCGCGCGACGGTCGTAGGCCTCCGTGATCTTCGGGAGGACGTCGGTGAGGAACGCCTGCCCTGCGAAGCCGGGGTTGACCGTCATCAGCAGGAGGATGTCGATGTCGGGCAGGAGGTCCTCGACGTCGGTGAGCGGATGCTCGGGACGCAGCCCGACGCCGACCCGGACGCCCGCATCACGCAGCGTGCGGATCAGCGCGCGCGGGTCGTCCTCGACCTCCGGATGGAACGCGATCGAGGTCGCACCGGCCGCCGCGAACTGACCGGCGTAACGAGCGGGGTCGACGATCATGAGGTGGACGTCGAGGTCGTGCGGCCAGGCGGCGCGGAGCGAACCCATGACGGGCTGACCGAACGAGATGTTCGGGACGTACTGCCCGTCCATGACGTCGAAGTGCAGCGTCCGCACGCTCGGGCCGAGGCGCGCCACCTCGTCGGCGAGCCGCGCGAGGTCGCACGCGAGGATGGACGGCAGGATCTCGGGCGTGTGCACGGTGCCTCCTGGACGCCGGGAGTCTAGGACGTCGATCGAGCCCCTCCGAGGACCGCGCCCACCGCGAGGCGGCGCCCCCTGACCTGGTCCGCGGCGCTCGACCAGGGACGACCTGGCAGCTGGACGCGCGCGATGCGCAGCGCCCCCTCCCCGCAGGCGACCACGATGCCATCACCGTCGGCTGCGACGACGGTCCCCGGTGCGACGACGCGGTCGTGACCGGGCCCCGTGTCGGCCGCCGGCGCGATCGGCGCCGGGCCAGCGACCTTCATGCGCTGCCCCTCGAGCAGGGTCGCCGCCCCCGGCCGAGGGGTGACGCTCCGGATCCGGCGCGCGACCTCGAGCGCGGGCAGCCCCCAGTCGACCGTCGCGTCGTCCGCGACGATGCGTGGCGCGAGCGTCGCCCCCTCGGAGGGCTGCGGCGTCCCCTGCTCCCCCGCGACGACCGCCGCGAGCGCGTCGGCGAGCACGGGCGCGCCGGCCTGCGCCAGGGCGTCGAGCAGGTCACCGGCGTCCACATCGTCGGGCGGTCGGACCTCCAGGGTCCGGAGCACCGGGCCGGTGTCCATCCCCTCGTCGAGCCGGAACGCCGTCACCCCCGTGACCGCATCGCCCGCCCGGAGCGCGTGCTGCACCGGTGCGGCGCCACGCCAGCGCGGCAGGAGCGAGAAGTGCAGGTTGACGAAGCCGAGCGGCAGCGACGTGAGCACGGCAAGCGGAAGGATCGAGCCGTAGGCGACGACGGCCCCGACGTGAGCCCCGGTGGCCGCGATGGCGTCGGCCGCGTCGCGGACCCTCTCCGGACGCAGCAGCGGGAGTCCGAGCTCCGACGCTCGCACCGCGACCGGGGACGGGACCGGCGCTCCGGAGCGCCCCCGTGGCCGGTCGGGGTTCGTGAGGACCGCGACGACGGTGAAGCGGGGGTCGCCCACGAT
>SKII01000043.1 GCA_007116505.1 Nitriliruptoraceae bacterium | reverse complement strand
GGGGTCGTGATGACGGCCTGCATCTCGAGCGAGAGCGAGTCGTCGTCCGTCTCGACCCGGACGCTGCGCTCCTCGAGCACGACGACGCGGGCGCTGGTGGCCTCCCCGTCCTGCAGCACGCGACGCTCCGATGGGGCGAGAGCGGGCGCCGTGCCGTCGTCCTCGAGGACCGGTCCGATCTCCGGCAGCGCGAGGCTCCCGTCGGTGCGGACGGCGACCCGCGCGAGGAGTCGCTCGGCGCGTTCGGCCTGCGCGTCGGGGTCCGTCGGCGAGTCCGGCGCGTCCCCACCGAGGCCGAAGCCCTGCACCAGGAGCGCCTCGGGAGGCACGACCGTCAGCACCGCCTCGAGCGGTGCCGCGGCGTGCGTCGGGGAGCTCAGGGAGACCGTGACCGGGTAGGTCCCCGGCACGGTCGGTGCTGTTCCTCCCGCGTAGGAGACGATCACGGTGCCGACCTCACCGGGCGCGACTGCAGCACGCAGGGCACGGGGTGTGCCGTCGGCGAACTGCACGAGACCACCGGTGATGCGCAGCGGCGCGGGTGCGGGCTCGATGGTTCCGCGCAGTGTCGGGACGGCGAGCGTGTAGCTGCCGGCGTCGGGACCTGTGAGCGCGGGCGCGAAGGTGACCGCGTGCTCGCCGGGTGCGGAGCTCGCGAACGTTCCGGTCGACGCGTCGGCGAGGGTGACGAGGTCGCCGGGCCGCACGCCGGAGAGTGTTGCTCCGGCCAGGCCCGCCAGCGCCGTGCCGTCCCAGTCGCGGGTGATCACGCGCGTTCCGGCAAGGGTGAGGGGCGCGCGCGTCACCGTCACCGTGCCGCTCACCTGCTCGGGCAGCACGTAGTCGGTCAGGGTCGTCCCCGGTCCGGCGACGTAGGTCGGGGCCTCGAGCACGACCGTGCGCGTGCCGATCGCCCGGGACGAGCGCGTCGCGGTCCCGGAGACCTCGATCGACTCCCCGGGGAGGGTCCCGGACACCGCGAACGCGTCGGGGCCGAGCGGGAGGGCCGTGGTCCCGTCGTAGGGCCGGGCGGGGAGAGGCCGCATGACGACGGTGAGTGGAAGCGGGGTGATGGTGGCGGTCGGCTCGGGCTGGACGAGCACATAGTCCGCGGCGGAGGGGCCCGTGAGCGTCATCGCGGTCGCCACGGCGTGCATCCCTGCGCGTTCCGAGGACGACGTGCCCGACGAGGAGCCGGAGAGGGTCACGAGGTCGCCACCCAGCACACCCACGAGGGAACCGCCGCTCAGTGTCACCGTCCGGGTCCCGTCGTAGGCGCGGGGACGTGCCGTGACGCCGGCGACGGTCAGCGGGCGCGGTGCGATGGCGACGGTAGCGGTGGGGGCGTCGTCGAGGCGCAGTTCGTAGTCCGCTGCACGAGCGCCGACCAGGGTCGAGGCCGCCGCCAACCGCACCGGCACGGCGCTGCCCGCGCGCGGGCTCGCGAGCACCGCGGCCGGCCGGAGCCTGACGTCGTCACCCGGGATGATGCCCTCGAGTCGCAGCCCCGAGCCGACGGTGGCTGCGGTCGTGCCGTCGTAGACGCGCGGCTCCACACGGAGCGTGCCGGTGACGCGCACGGGGCGCCGTGCGACGGGGAACGAGCGCACGACCGACGTCGCAGCCACGTAGCGGCCGTCTCCGGCGTGGCTCGCGACGAGCGTGCACGTGCCCGCGCCGACGAGCGTCACGGTCGTCCCGCTGACCGTGCAGACGTCGGCGGAGGAGCTGCGCAGGAGCGGCACGATCCCGACGGCCGTCGTGGTCGGCGTGACCGTGAACGCTCCGTCCCCATAGGTCCGCGGCGCCGGCGTCGGGAGGCTGAGGGTCTGCCCGGCGCGCGTGACGCTGAAGGACCGATCGGCCGAGGTGGGGGACGTCACCGTGTCACCCGCCTGCGTGGCCCTCAGCGTGCAGGTGCCCGTGCCGACGAGCGTGACGCTCGCACCCGAGACGGTGCAGACGGACGGGGTGAGGGTGGAGAGGGTCACCGGGAGGGCCGAGCTCGCCGTCGCCGTGACCGTGAAGGGCACCGTCGTGAACGTCCGGTCGGCCGGAGGGGGGAACGTGATGGTCTGGGTGGCCCTCGGCACCACGACGGTCGCGACGCTCGGTTCGGACGGGTCGCCGTCGACGACGAGGCGTACGGCCACCTCGACCGGCTCACCGTTGACGAGGCCGGGGATGACGAGCGGCTCGTCCCCGGCCGGGAGCGGTGCGGGGATCCACGTGTCGCCACCGTCGAGGGAGTACTCGAGCGTCACGGTCGCGCCGGCCGGCAGCCCGTCGGGTGCGCTGAAGGCGACCTCGGCACCCCCCGGAACGGGCGTGACGACGATGCCGACGGGCCCGTTCGCGCGGGTCGTGAAGCTCACCGTCGCGACCTCCGAGAAGGCGGTGACCGGTCCGCCGTCCTCGTCGGTCGAGGCGTACGAGCTGACGATGTGGACGTCGTAGGCGGTGAGCGGGTTCAGCCCCGTCACCGCGATCTCCTGCTCCACGTCCTCGACGCCCGGGACACCTCCGAAGGGCGTCGCGAACACCGGCGTGACCTCGCCGGAGGGCACGCCCGCGACGATCTGCTCCTCGGTCGGGGCCGGTGAGCCCGCTGGCACGACGAGCACGTGGACCTGGCCGGTCACTCCCGGGGCGAAGAGGATCTTGCCGGAGGTGGCGGTGCGCTGCTCGATGTCGGAGGTTCCTGCGGCTGCACGTGCTACGGCCTCTGCGACCGTCCCCAGGTCGGCGAGCGATCCGGCGGCGTAGAACCAGACGATCTCACGCGACGCTCCGGACGTGAGATGGCCGACGGGCAGGTGCATCGCGTAGGAGCCGTCGCTCGCACCCGAGGTCGGCGCGTTCTTGGAAGGGTCGGTGTTGTACGCGTTGATGAAATGGCAGCAGCTCGCCCAGACGGCGTTCGCGTCCTGAGTCGTCGAGTAGAAGAGGACGCCCTCAGCGCCGCTCTCGATCTGGAGCGCCGAGGCCGTCTCGTCGGCCGTCGCGATCTGCGCGAAGGTGCCGTCGACGAGGTTGCCGCGGCGCTTCGTCGGGCGGTCGCTTACCCCGACCCAGTCGTCGCGCGTCCCGACCCAGAGGTGGACGTTCTGCGCCGTCGAGGCGTCGGTGTTCGTGAGACGCGTGGTGATGCGCACGAAGGCATCGCCGGGGGCGAGCTCGTAGGTGTGCTCGATGTCGAAGACCTGGCCGTTCACGTTCGCCGTGCCGCTCACCGTCAGCCGCCCGGTGCCCGCCGAGACCGTGCCCACGCAGCGCGTTTCCTGCCACCCCGATGGCACGACGTTGCGGCCAGCGAGGCTCGCGAGGCCCATCGAGGTGTTGAAGGGTGAGGTCGAGGGGACGGTGCTCTTGGTCCAGTGCCCCGTGCCCGTGCCCGACCCGATCGTCATGCTGAGCTCGACGCTCGAGAACGTGAGCTTGTACCACCGGGAGTCGGAGCCGCTGAAGTAGAACGGCTGCCGCGGCATGCCGCTGTTCGCTATCGAGTCGACGGTGTTGTAGGTCGTGCTCGACTGACCGTCGCCGCCGAAGCGGATGACGCCGTTATCCAGCATGTAGGCCGTGGCCGCGCCGTCACATGCGCCACTCGTCGACGCCTCGGCAGGTGTCGGGATGTCGGTCACGACGGCGAACGTCGGGACGAGGAGCGCTGCGGCGAGCAGCGAGACCGGGCCGCGCGAGATGCGACCTCTCGAGACGTGCTTGCGCGACGAGGTCGCGGCGAACCGGGTCGTC
>SKII01000087.1 GCA_007116505.1 Nitriliruptoraceae bacterium | reverse complement strand
TGCGGACCGGCAGCGCCACGACGGGAGCGAGCCCCGCCCCCCGCGGGGCGGTCCTCGCGGCCGCCCGGGCGGACAGGGCGGCCGCCCTTCCGTGGCTCCGGTCGCTGACGACGGTGCTCGCTGCCATGGGGTCCTCCTCGGACGTCTCCTGGACGGTGGGCCGGGCGGGGACCCGGGCTCGGGGCCGTCCGGCGCGCTGGGCGCAGTGAAGCGAACAGGTGTTCGGTCCGCAGCCCCGGCGACCCGTCCGTTCGAACAGGTGTTCGTCGAACGGACGTTCGCCTCCGAGCGCCTCGGCCCGCTACGCTGGCGAACGCGTGTTCGACGGCCGGGCGACCATCCGGCGACGACCACAGGGACACGCAGGACGGGGACAGCATGGACCGGGACGCCTTCGACGGGCAGGAGCGGACGACGGACGGACCGACGGAGGGTTCGCTCACCGATCGGCAGCGCGCCATCCTCGACGTCATCCAGGCGAGCATCGACGAGCGGGGCTACCCGCCGTCGGTGCGTGAGATCGGCGACGCGGTCGGGCTCAGCTCACCGTCCTCGGTCCACGCGCAGCTCGAGTCGCTCGAGGCCCGCGGCTACCTGCGTCGCGACGCCGCGAAGGGCCGCGCGATGGAGCTCGGACGTGACCGGGTCACGAACCTGAGCATGCGGCCGGGAGCCAGCCGCAACGTCCCGCTCGTCGGCGAGATCGCCGCCGGCGCCCCCATCCTCGCCGAGGAGCGGGTCGACACCGTCCTGCCCCTCCCCAAGGAGCTCGTCGGCGACGGTGAGCTGTTCATGCTCACCGTCCGAGGCGACTCGATGATCGAGGCGGGGGTGCTCGACGGTGACCTCGTGGTCGTCCGCGCCCAGCCGAAGGTCGAGCAGGGCGAGATGTGCGCCGCGCTCATCGACGGTGCCGCCACGGTCAAGTTCTTCCGTCGCACACGCTCCGGCGAGGTGTTCCTCGACCCGGCCAACGCCGCCTACGAGCCGATCCCGGTGCTCCCCGACCAGGACGCCAGCATCCTCGGCAAGGTCGTCACGGTGATGCGCTCGGTCCGCTGACCTCCGCGTCCAGCGCCGTGCCGGCGGCGGCCAGCTCCGCCTCCAGCGCCGCGTCCACCTCGGCCTCGATGCGGGTGCCATGTTCGTCATGCTCGAGGCGCAGCACGCGTCCCTCGCGGTGCACACGCGCGACGAGGTCCTCACGCCGGTAGGGCAGATGCACGGCCACCGTCCTACGGGTGTCGGGCAGCTCGCGCGCGATGCGGGCGACGAGCGTCTCCGCGCCCTCCCCGGTCAGCGCCGAGACACGGACGGGATCGGTGTGGCGCAGCTCGCGTATGGCACGTTCGAGCTCGTCGAGCGCCTCGGGGTCGGCGCGGTCGACCTGGTTGAGCACGACGAGCTCGCGTACGGCGTCCGCGCCGATCTCCGCGAGCACCTCACGGACCGCATCGAGCTGCTCGAGCGCCTCGGGATGGCCAGCGTCGACCACGTGCAGCAGCAGCGCGGCCTGCGCCGTCTCCTCCAGCGTCGAGCGGAACGCCTCGACGAGCCCGTGCGGGAGCTTGCGCACGAACCCGACGGTGTCGGACAGCGCCGCGGTGCGACCGTCGCCGAGGTCGAGGCGGCGAAGCGTCGCGTCGAGCGTCGCGAACAGGCGGTCCTCGACGAGGACCTCGGCCCCCGTCAACCGGTTCATCAGCGAGGACTTCCCCGCGTTCGTGTAGCCGACGAGCGCGACGACCGGCAGCCCGCTGCGCTGCCGGCGCGCCGCCTTGACCGCACGCACCCGGGCGGTGCCGGCGAGCTCGCGGCGGATCGTGGTGATGCGCCGCATGAGGCGCCGACGGTCGACCTCGAGCTGCGTCTCGCCGGGCCCGCGACCACCGATGCCTGCACCACCGGCGGCCCGTCCGCCCGCCTGCCGTGACAGCGCCTGTCCCCATCCGCGCAGCCGCGGGAGCAGGTAGCTGAGCTGCGCGAGCTCCACCTGAAGACGGCCCTCCCTCGAGGCCGCATGCTGGGCGAAGATGTCGAGGATGACGATCGTGCGGTCGAGGACCTTGCGTCGGATGCGCTCCTCGAGCGTCCGCTGCTGCGCCGGCGTGAGGTCGTCGTCGAAGATCACCGAGTCGGCGTCGTGGAGCTCGGCGAGGGCACGGATCTCGACGATCTTGCCCTCGCCGACGTGCGTGGCCGGGTCGGGATGGACCCGCCGCTGCGAGGTCCTCGCGACCACGACGCCGCCCGCGGTGTCGACGAGGCGCGTGAGCTCGTCGAGCGAGGCCGCGACGTCCAGCTCGGTGCGTCCCGGCAGCCCCATGCCGACGATGACGGCACGTTCGACCGGACGGATGATGTCGACGCCCTCGCGCGGCGCGTCGTCGCCGATGACGTCCCGCTCCGCCCGGCGTCGATCGGCCCGGCGCAGCACCGCAGGTCCCTGCAGCTCCGGTCCCTGCACCTCGTCCGCGGCCGGGTCCGTCATCCCGCGCCCGGCCCCCAGCCGTCCGCCACGAGGGCCGCGATCCCGACGAGCCGAGCGTCGTCGGTCCTGAGGACCTCGGTGATCTCCGCCGGGCCCTCGAGCTCGAGCTCCCCGTCGAGGTCGCGGACGGTGAGCACACCGCCGGGGAGGTGCACGGCGACCTCCGCGTCGACGAGACCGCGGTCCCGGAGCGTCGCGACCGCCGCGCACGCGCCGGTCCCGCAGGCGGCGGTCTCCCCCACACCGCGCTCGAGCCCCCGCAGCCGCACGGTCGCGGGATCCTCGAGGCGGACGAAGCCGACGTTGACCCCCGCCTCGAACGCCGGATGGGACTGCAGGTCACGGCCGAGCGACTCGAGGGGCGCGGCTGCCAGGTCGTCGACGGCGACGACGGCATGGGGGTTCCCCATCGACACGACGTCGAAGCCGACGGGCACGTCCTCGAGGTGCCACCGTCCGCCCATGTCGGTCCGCGCCCACGAGGCGCTGAACCCGACGTCCGCGGGGTCGCGCCGCGGCGCACCCATCGAGACCGCGGCCGCGAGGAAGCCGCCCTCGCGGTCCCGGACGATGCGGACCGGTCGCGGTCCGGCGAGCGAGAGGACGGTGACCTCCTCGACGGTCGGGTCCACGAGACGCTGATCGAGGGCGACACGGGCGACGACGCGGACCCCGTTGCCGCACATCTCGGCGAGCGAACCGTCGGCGTTGCGGTGGTCCATGACCACGTCGGAGCGGCCGTCCTCCGCCGGTGCGACGCGGATGGCGCCGTCCGCCCCCCGTCCCGAGACGGCCAGCGGGCCGTCCGGGTCGCAGAGCACGCGGGCGAGCTCGTCGGACAGGCGACGGGTCCCGTCGGGGTCGACGAGCACCACGAACGTGTTCCCGGCACCGTGGGCGGTCATGATCGTCATGGAGCGAGGGTACGGGAGGACGCGCCACCCCTCGCCTACGCTCGCCGCACACGGCCGACCCGGCGGGGTCGGGGGAGCTCGGGGGTCGCATGCGCTGGGTCCGACGTATCACTGCAGCACTGGCGTTCACGGTCGTCGTCGCGGTCGTCATCGGGACCGTCGCCGGCGTCGTCGGCGTGCGGCGGTCGTTCCCTGAGGTCAGCGGGACGGCGACGCTGCGGGGTCTCGGCGCGAGCGTGACCGTCGAGCGGGACGCCGACGGCGTCCCGACGATCGTCGCGTCCTCCGCGCGGGACCTGTTCATGACGCAGGGCTACGTGCACGCCCAGGACCGGTTCTGGGAGATGGACTTCCGACGCCACGTCACGGCCGGCCGCGTCTCGGAGCTGTTCGGCGCGAGCGCGCTCGGCACCGACCGCTTCATCCGCACGCTCGGCTGGCGCTACGTCGCCGAGCAGGAGGTCGCGCTGCTCGACGAGCCGGCTCGGCTCATGCTCGAGGCGTACGCCGATGGGGTGAACGCCTGGATGGCGGGGCGGCGCGGATCGGCGCTGTCGCTCGAGCACGCGCTGCTCCCGGTCACGCGCGGACCGGGCTACCGGCCCGAGCCGTGGACACCCGTCGACTCGCTCGCCTGGCTGAAGGCGATGGCGTGGGACCTCCGGTCCAACATGGAGGTCGAGCTCGAGCGCGGACGGCTCCTCACGGCCGACCTCGGCCCGGGCCGGTCGTGGACCGACCTCTACCCCGAGTTCGACGCGAGGACCTACCCGACGATCCTGCCGTGGGGCGGTGGCGTCGTCGACGGCGAGTTCGTGCCAGCGAGCGGCGACCAGGTCCGCCCGACGGGCACGCCGGCCTACGTCCGTCCCTCCGCGGGCGAGGCGTCCAACAGCTCGGGCGACGCCGTCGACGGGCCGCCACCGGTGCGTGTCGCCGCCGATCCGGATGCGGTGGGGGCGGCGCTCGAGGCGGCACGGCTCGCGCTCGCGTCCGCACCACAGCTGCTCGGGGACGGCTCAGGGCCCGGCATCGGGTCGAACTCGTGGGTCATCGCCCCGTCGCGCAGCGCCACCGGCGGGGCGCTGCTCGCGAACGACCCGCACCTCGGACCGTCGCAGCCGTCGCTGTGGTACCAGGTCCGGCTGCGCTGCGAGCCGGTGGGCGCGGCATGCCCGTACGACGTCGCCGGGTTCTCGTTCTCCGGCATGCCCGGCATCATCATCGGGCACAACGCGGACGTGGCGTGGGCGTTCACGAACCTCGGGCCTGACGTCGCCGACATGGTCGTCGAGCGCATCGAGGGCGACCGTGTCATCACCGCGAACGGGCCGGCACCCGTCACCGTCCGTACGGAGACGATCCGTGTGGCGCGCGGCGAGCCGGTCACCCTCTCGATCCGCTCGACGGCGAACGGCCCGCTGCTCTCCGACGTGTCCGAGTCGGTGCATGAGCTCGCCGACGGGCCGCTGCGCGGACCGGACGGCGCGGAGTACGCGGTCGCGCTGCGCTGGACGGCCCTCGACCCGGGCCGGACGGCGAACGCCGTGCCCGGGCTCATGGCCGCGCACGACTTCGCGACCTTCCGGCGGGCGGCCGCAGACTTCGAGGTGCCGAGCCAGAACCTCCTCTACGCCGACCGCGAGGGCAACATCGCCTACCAGGCTCCCGGGCGCATCCCCGTCCGTGAGGGCCACGACGGCACGCTGCCCGTGCCCGGCTGGACGGGCATCGCGGAGTGGCAGCGCTTCCTGGCGTTCGACGAGCTGCCCTACACCCTCAACCCCGCGAGCGGGTTCATCGCGACGGCCAACCAGATGGTCCTCCCGCCAGGGTCCACCCCGTTCCTCCACGTCGACGTGAGCGCCGGCCAGCGGGGCGGACGGATCGTGCAGCTGCTCGAGGGTCGCGAGGACCTCACGCTCGACGACCTCGCTGCCATCCAGCTCGACGACCACAACACGAACGCCGCGACGCTCGTGCCGTACCTGCTCGCGCTCGATGGCGACGACCCGCGCGTCGGCACGATCCAGGGGCTCCTCGCGACGTGGGACCTCCAGGACCACGCGGACTCGGCAGCCGCCGCCGCGTTCAACGCGACCTGGCGCGCCGTGCTCGCGCTGACGTTCCACGACGAGCTGCCCGATTGGGCGTGGCCGTCCGGTGGTGGACGCTGGTGGGAGGGCGTGCGCGGCCTGCTCGACGATCCGACGAGCCCGTGGTGGCACGACGAGTCGCTCCCGGAGCGTCAGACGCGCGACGACGTGCTGCTCGCCGCGATGGAGCAGGCGCACGACGAGCTGAGCTCGCTGCTCGGATCGGACCCAGCCGCCTGGCGGTGGGGGGCGATCCACACGCTCACGCTGACGCACGGCTCGTTCGGAACGTCCGGCATCGGCCCGGTCGAGCGGCTGTTCAACCGTGGCCCGCTCGAGGCGTCCGGCGGGACGGACATCGTCAACGCCAACGCGTGGTACGCGCCCGACGGCTACGAGGTCGTCTGGGTCCCGTCGATGCGGATGCTCATGGACCTGTCCGACCTCGACGCGGGGCGCTGGATCCACCTGACGGGCCAGTCGGGCCGGCCGTTCCACCGCCACTACACCGACCAGGCCGAGCGCTGGCGCGACGGTGGCTACGCGCCGATGCCGTTCACGCCCGCAGCGACCGCCGCCGCCGCGGAGCGCACGCTCACGCTGCGCCCCACCGGCTGAGGATCTCCTCCCGGTCACGGACCATGCCGCGCGGATCGGCACGGAACCACGAGCGCTGCCGCCTCGCGTAGCGCCACGTCCGGTCGGCGACCGCCCTCGGCAGGTCCGCGAGGGGGGCCCGTCCGTCGAGCACTGCCTCTGCCTCGGCGTAGCCGATGGCAGCCTGCGCCGTGCGGGACCGTGGGGTGCCGCGCAGCCGTGCGACCTCGTCGACGAGCCCCGCGTCGACCATCGCTGCGGCCCGTACGTCGATCGCCGCACGGAGCCGCTCGGTCGGCGGGTCGAGGAGGACGACGTCGAGCTCGGGGTACACGCTGTCGTAGCGGCGCCATGCGTCGTCCCAGTCGCTGAAGCGCCGGTCCGTGATCTCGATGACCTCGAGGGCGCGCACGAGCCGCCGCAGGTTCCGCTCCCCGATGTGCTCAGCCGCCACGGGGTCGCGCTGCGCGAGGGCGGTGTGAGCAGCGGGTGCGTCCCCCGCGAAGCGCTCCTCGATCCGTCTGCGGACGTCCGGGTCGGTGGGCGGGAAGGACAGGTCGTCGACGACCGAGCGCCAGTACAGCCCCGATCCGCCCACGAGCAGCGGCACGGCACCCCGCGCGTGCACGTCGGCGATGGCCTGCCGCGCGCGGTCGCGGAAGCGCACCACGGTGAGCTCCTCGGACGGATCGAGCACGTCGACGAGGTGATGCGCCACCGCCTCGCGGGTCGCCGCGTCCGGCTTCGCCGTCCCCACGTCCATGCCGCGGTAGACCGTGAACGCGTCGACGGCGACGATCTCGGTAGCGGCCCCCCAGGCCCGCCGCGCTGCGACGACGTCGAGCGCGAGCGCCGACTTCCCCGACGCGGTCGGCCCGAGGATCGCGAGCACCGGCCCCTCCGACGTCATGGGCGGCTCAGCCGACGTCATGGGCGGCTCAGCCGACGACGGGCAGCCGACGCAGGGTCGGGCTGACGAAGCTCGGCGCGGCCGGCGCGCCAGCCGGGACAGCCCCCGCCGCGACCCGCCCCTCGGCGGCGAGACCCGCCCGCGTGCGCGTCACACCGTGCGCCTCGCCAGCGACCGCGTAGCCCGTCGCTGCGCGCTCGACGACGGCCGTGACGAGGTCGCCGGGATGGAAGGCGACCCGCGCGTCCGGTGCGGCCAGGTGCACGAGGTGGTTCGCCGGGTCACGGCCCGACCAGCGGCTGGGGTCCGTGCGGCTCGGTCCCTCGACGAGCAGCTCGACCTCACGCCCGACGAGTCGCTCGTGGGCCTCGAGCGCGTGGGCGCGGACCCGCTCCTCCAGCCGGCGGTAGCGGTGCGCGACGTCGTCGGGATCGACGAAGCGGTCGACCATCGTCGCCGCGTCGGTCCCGGGGCGCGGCGAGTACTGGAAGGTGAACGCCTGGTCGAAGCGGACCTGCTCGACGACGTCGAGGGTGTCGAGGAAGTCCTCCTCGGTCTCACCGGGGAAGCCGACGATGATGTCGGTCGTGAGCGAGGCGTCGGGCAGGAGCTCACGCGTCCGCGCGACGAGGTCGAGGTAGCGCTCGCGTCGGTAGGAGCGACGCATCTCGCGCAGGACGCGGTCGGACCCGGACTGCAGCGGCAGGTGCAGGTGAGGCATCACGTTCGGCGTCGCCGCCATCGCCTCCAGGACGTCGGGTGTGAAGTCGCGCGGATGCGGCGAGGTGAAGCGCACGCGGAGGAGTCCGTCGACCTCACCGAGGGTGCGCAGCAGGTCGGCGAACAGCGCACGCCCCCCGAGGTCACGCCCGTACGAGTTCACGTTCTGCCCGAGCAGCGTGACCTCGATCACGTCGTCGGCGACGAGGCCCTGCACCTCCGCGAGGATGTCCCCGACGGTGCGGGAACGTTCCGGTCCCCTCAGGGCCGGGACGATGCAGAACGAGCACGTGTTGTCGCATCCGACGGAGATCGAGACCCAGGCGTGGTGGCGGACGCCACGCTGCGCGGGCAGCGCTGACGGGAACACCTCGAGCGTCTCGAGCAGCTCGACGACGGGGAGGTGGTCGGCGTCGGCTCGCGCGAGGAGGTCGGGGAGGTTGCCGAGGTTGTGCGTCCCGTAGACGACGTCGACCCACGGCGCGCGCTCCGCGACGGTCGCGCCGTCCTTCTGCGCGAGGCAGCCGCCGACGACGATGGTCAGGTCGCGGCCCTCCTCCTGCCGCGCGTCCTTGATGCCCTTCAGGTGACCGAGGGTCCCGTAGAGCCGCTCGTCGGCGTTCTCCCGCACGGCGCACGTGTTGAGCAGCACGAGGTCCGCATCGAGCGGATCGGTCGCGCGCCGGTAGCCGACCGCCTCGAGGATCCCCGCCGCGCGCTCCGAGTCGTGCTCGTTCATCTGGCAGCCGAAGGTCCGGACCGCGTAGGTGCGCGGACGGTCCCGGACCTCTTCAGTGGCTGCTGCGGTCACGGTTCGCTCCGGGGTAGGACAGGTGGAGGGCGGGAAGGTCGTCGTGCTCGACGTGAGGGGGCCGGGCGCAGTGTGCCCGATGCGCTCAGGACGTGGGGGCGGCGCTCATGGCGGTGGCCCGCCGGTGGCGCCCGGAGTCCGCGAGGACCATCAGGGCCGGGGCGAGCAGCAGCACGACGGTCGCGAGGGCCATCAGGCGGAACCCGAGCAGGGTCATGACCAGGCCCGAGAGGGCGCCGGCGCTGCCACCGGCGACGTTCATCGCGAGGTCGCTGAGCCCCTGCGCCGGCGCCCGCGCGTCGAGCGGGATACCCGTGGTGAGCAGCGCGGAGCTCGCGATGAGCGCAGCCGACCATCCGGTGCCGAGCAGCAGCAGGCCTGCGAAGAAGCCGGCACCTCCCTGCGGTGTGCTCGTCGCGGAGAGCGCGACGGCGGCGAGCAGCTGCACGAAACCGAGTCCGAGGACCGGGCGGGCGCCAAGACGATCGACCAGCCGACCGAAGACCGGGCTGAGCGCGTACATCCCGAGGATGTGCAGGCTGATCGTGAGGCCGATGATCCGCACGTCCGCGCCGTGGTGCCCCATGTGCACCGGCGTCATCACCATCACCCCGACCATCACCGCCTGGGCGCTCGCGATCGACGCGACCGCGGCCCGCGCGGACGGGTCGGCCGACACCGCAGCCAGGCCGGTCGCGATGGCACCGCGGGGGCGCACCGGAGCCGCATCCGCACCCTCCGGCCCGGGCCGCACCTCGCGGAGACCGCGGGCCAGCAGGAGCGGATCCGGACGGAGCCCGAGGAGGAGCACGAGCGCGGCGGAGGCGAAACCTCCCGCGGAGAGGAGGTAAGGGCCGGCGAGGTCGGGCACACCGATGAGCTGGGCGGCCGCGACGCCCGGTCCGGTCAGGTTCGGGCCGAGCACCGCGCCGACCGTGGTCGCCCAGACGACGATCGAGAGGTCGGAGCCCTTGCGGTCGGCGCTGGCGAGATCGGTCGCCGCGTAGCGCGCCTGGAGGTTCGACGCGTTCGATGCACCGAACAGGAAGGTCGCGGCGACCATCAGCGGGAACGAGCCGAGCACCGCCGACACGACGGCGGTACCTGCGCCGAGGAGCCCGACGAGGTAGCCGCCGACGAGCCCGGGCCGACGGCCGAAGGGCGACATGGCACCGATCACGGCCGCGAACACGCCCGCGCCGAAGGCGGAGGCCGATGCGGCGACGCCGGCGAGCGCGGCGGTTCCGGAGAGCTCGAAGGCCAGCAGCGTCGTGACCGTGACACCGGCCCCGACCCCGAGCCCACCGAGCACCTGCGTGCTGACGAGCAGACGTCGGGTCCTGCGCTGGACCGCCGGGACGTCGACCGGAGCGGTGACGCTCAGACGTCACCCGCCGTGGTCATGCGCCGACGGGTCTCGTGGTGCCGGGGCGCGCGCGGACCCTCGAGCCGACCGGACGCCATCAGCACGGTGGCCGGGAGCGCGAGCAGCGCGATCGACGCGCCCCCGCCCGATGGGACGGTCGCAAGGACGATGGCGAGCGCGACGATGAGGCCGTAGGCGATGCGTGCGCGGACCGGCGAGCCTCCGATGAGGAGGACGACCACCGCGACGAGCACCGGGACGCCGACGATGAGCCAGACCTGCAGCACGCTCATGGGACCCCTCCGCGTTCGCTCGCACGCCAGCGTAGTCGCGAGGGCACAGCCGCCCCACGACCGTCGGGCAGGCCCGTCCGGTCAGCGGCCCGCGATCTCCTGGGCCTCACGGTCGGCGTAGACGGCGTCACGGGCGGCCTTGCGGGCCAGCGACTCGCCGTGGCCGCGGCGGACCAGCGCGCCGACGGTGCGCCGGACGGCGACCTCCGGGTCGACGCCGCGCTGACGGGCGGCCTGCTCCCTGGCGACGGCGAACGCGGCGGCGACGGGGTCGTTGCTCTGCGCACGCTCGAGCGCCACGTCGACCTGCGCGCCGGTGAAACCCCGCCCACGCAGATCGCGCCGGAGACGGGCGTCGGCATGGCCACGCATGCGCCGCTCGGCGATGAGCGCGGCGAGGAGGGCGTCGTCATCGACCAGCCGCTCCCCTCGCGCACGCTCGAGCGCGAGGTCGACGGTCACCTCGTCATGCCCGCGGTCGCGGAGCTTGGAGCGCAGGCGCCCCTCGGACTGCGGTGCGTTCGCGGTCGAGCGTCGCACGAACGCGAGCGCGGCGTCGACGTCGTCCGCGCGTGCCGTCGTCGTCTCGTCCTCCACGGGACCATCGATCGCAGCGGGACCGGAGCCCGCCGGCGCGACGAGCTCGGCGTCCTGCGCAGCCTGGCGGGCGAGGCCGATGACCTCCCGCGGCCGCGGCTCGGGGACCGCACCACCGGCAGGGAGGGCACCACCCGGGACATCGCCCGGGGCCGCGCCCGGGACCGCGCCCGGGACCGCCTCGGGATCGGGGCCGGTCACGCGCTCCCGTCGGATGCCCCGCGTCGCCAGCCAGCGCTCCGCGTCGATCGGCACGCTCAGTCCTCGGTGTCGTCGTCCGCCGCCTCCGCGGCCTCCACCGCGACCTTGGTGACGCCGACCTTCTCGAGGATGCGACGCTCGATGTCGAGCGCGATCTCCGTGTGCTCGCGCAGGAAGTTGCGGGCGTTCTCCTTGCCCTGCCCGAGCTGGTCACCCTCGTACGTGTACCAGGCACCCGCCTTTCGGACGATGCCCTCCTCGACCCCGAGGTCGATGAGGGAGCCCTCCTTCGAGATGCCCACGCCGTAGAGGATGTCGAACTCGGCCTGGCGGAACGGCGGAGCGACCTTGTTCTTCACGACCTTGACGCGGACGCGGTTACCGACCGCATCCGTGCCGTCCTTGAGCGTCTCGATGCGGCGCACGTCCAGGCGGACCGAGGAGTAGAACTGCAGCGCACGCCCACCCGGCGTCGTCTCCGGCGAGCCGAACATGACGCCGATCTTCTCGCGCAGCTGGTTGATGAAGATCGCGGACGTGTGCGAGCGGTGCAGCGATCCCGCGATCTTCCGAAGCGCCTGCGACATCAGCCGCGCCTGCAGACCCACGTGGCTGTCGCCCATCTCCCCCTCGATCTCGGCACGCGGGGTCAGGGCGGCGACGGAGTCGATGACGAGGACGTCGATCGCGTTGGAGCGGATGAGCATGTCGGCGATCTCGAGCGCCTGCTCGCCGTTGTCCGGCTGGGAGACGAGCAGCTCGTTGATGTCGACGCCGAGCGCCTGGGCGTAGGTCGGGTCGAGGGCGTGCTCCGCGTCGATGAACGCCGCCGTTCCGCCGGCGCGCTGCGCCTCGGCGACGATGTGGAGCGCGACCGTCGTCTTGCCCGACGACTCCGGGCCGTAGATCTCGGTCACGCGGCCGCGCGGGATGCCACCGATCCCGAGGGCGACGTCGAGGGCGATCGAGCCGGTCGGGATGGCGGCGATGGGCACGGCGGCCTCGTCACCGAGCCGCATCAGCGACCCCTTCCCGAACTGCTTCTCGATGTTGGCGAGGGCGACGTCGAGTGCCTTGTCACGGTCCACGATGGGGCTCCGTCCTGTGCGATGCGGTCGGGTGCTGGCGTCCGGTCGAACGTCCTGGGCGAACCTAGACCCCGCTGGGCGGGGGCGGGACGCCGGATCGGCGCCTGTGGATGACAGGCTAACCGAACACCTGTTCGATGTCACGGAGGCGCTGTCCGAACGGTCACCCGATCGTCGCCGGCCGTTCCCCGGCCGTTCCCCGGCCGTGCTCCTCGGGCTCGTAGCGTCCTTCACCTCACCGGTCCTCTCCTCCGGTGACGGCCGGACCGGCGCCCTCTCCCGACGCCGCGGACGGACCGGGA
Source organism: Nitriliruptoraceae bacterium (assembly GCA_007116505.1). Next base: position 1,145 of record SKII01000087.1, on the reverse strand, counting down.
CGGACCGGGTGGGCGGCGGGTCGCAGCGCCGCCCACCCGGCCCCCCGTCCTCCGCCGGTAGGGTCTCGCCCACCGCACGTGCCCATCGGCACGCGGCCGACCGCGCGAGGAGGGGACGTGAGCCCTGCACGGCGTGACCCGAGCCGACCCCGGCTCGTCTTCGTCGACACCGAGGCGACCGGTCTCGACCACCGCGTGCACCAGCTCACCGAGGTCGCGTGGATCGTGCGCGAGCCGGACGGCACCGAGGTCGTGCGTCGCTTCGTCCCCGAGCACACCCTCGACGGGGCGGAGGAGAAGGCGCTCGAGATCACCCGCTACCACGAGCTGCTCGCCGACGAGCCCCGCACCCCCGACGCCGAGTGGATCGACGTGCTCCTCGCCGACACCGAGGGTGCGGTGCTCGTGGGCGTCGTCCCCGACTTCGACGCGCGTCACCTGCTCCAGGCCTGCCAGCGCGTCGGCCGCGCACCGAACTGGGACCACCACCTGCTCGACGTCGGCACGCTCGCGATGCCGCTGCTCGCGTCGGCGCCCGAGGTGCCGCGCGGCGTCGCCTCGCTGTGCGATGCGCTCGGGGTCCCGCACGATCCCGCGCGGGCCCACGGCGCGCTCTACGACGCGCTGCAGACGATGCGCTGCTTCGACCGGGTCTGGGAGCTGCTCGCGGGGCTCCGGGCGTCCGGCGCAGCCCTCCCCCCTCCGGTCGCTCGGCCGGCGCCGGCCGAGCCGGCTCCCCCCGCCACGTCAGCCGGCGAGGATGCGGTGCCGCAGCAGGTCGAGCGCGGCTGAGCCGAGCCGCTGGATGATGGCGGAGCGGTCCCCCGGGATGATGCGGCCCTGGACCTCGCAGGACCCGTCGGGCGCGGCGACGGCCCAGAACCCCGTCCCGACCGCGAGGTCGTCGACCGGCGAAGGACCGGCGACCCCGGTCACCGCGACGCCCCAGTCGGACCCGGCCGTCGCGCGCGCTGCGAGCGCGAGCGCACGGGTCGTCGCCTCCGACACGGTGCCCTCACGCGCCACGAGTCCGGCGTCGACCCCGGCGAGGTCGGACTTCGCCGACGCCCCGTAGGCGACGATCCCGCCGACGAGCACGGCGGACGCGCCCGGGACCCGCGCGAGCCGGGCCGCGATCGAGCCAA
>SKII01000029.1 GCA_007116505.1 Nitriliruptoraceae bacterium | reverse complement strand
CGCGCGCCGATCGCGACGTTCTCGTGGTCGATGTAGACCGCGAGCCGTTCCTCGTGCTGGTCAGATGAGCTCATGGTCGAACCCTACTGGCCCGCTGCGCCCCAGGACCCCAAGGGCGCGGCGGGCGAGCTCCGGGACGGACCGTTCGAGCAGCAGGAGCTCCTCCTGAGCGTCGCGCCCGACCGCACCGTACGCGCCTGATGCGGTCCTCACCCGGACCCCCTCGAGGATGCAGGCGATCCGGAACCACGCGAACGCGAGGAACGGCCGCAGCCGCTCGCCGAGCTCGTCCACATCGATCCCGCGTGCGCCGGCGTAAGCCGCGACGAGCTCCGCAGGGCCAGCGAACCCGTGGACGGCGGTCGGGAGCGCGGGGTGGAGCACGGACGCCGGACGGTCGGCCGACGCCGGCACCCCCCAGTAGGCGAGCAGCGTGGCGAGGTCGGCCAGCGGGTCCCCGAGCGTCGCGAGCTCCCAGTCGAGCACCGCGAGCACCGCACCACCCTCGGGGTCGACGATGAGGTTGTCGAGCCGGTAGTCGCCGTGGACCAGGGCGACCTCCTCCTCGGCCGCGCCTCCCGCGCCTCCCGCGACGGACGCGGCGAGCCCGGCGGCGAGCTCCTCGAGCTCGGGAACGCTCCGGTCGCCGCCCCCCTCGAGCTGCCGTGACCAGCGAGCGACCTGACGGGCCAGGTAGCCGCCGCGCCGTGCGAGGTCACCGAGCCCGACCGCGTCCACGTCGACCTGATGCAGCGTCGCGAGCGTCGCGACGACCGGGTCGGTGAGCCGCGCGCGGACGGTGGCGGGCAGCGCCTCGGAAGCAGGACGGTCACGCACGACGGTGCCGTCGACGTGGGCGGTGACGAGCAGCGGCACGCCGAGCTCGTCGTCGACGCCGGCGACGGCGAGGACCTCTGGTACGGGCACCGCGGTCGACGCGAGCGCCGCCATGATCCGGCCCTCGCGCTCGACGTCATGTGCGGAGGCGAGCACCCCCGACAGCGGCGGTCGGCGCACGACGACGCGGCGCCCGTCCGCGTCCTCGACGACCGACGTGAGGTTCGAGCGTCCACCGTGCACCGGCGTGACCGTGACCGGCGTCCGCAGCCCGCAGGTGGCGGACAGCCAGCGGCCGGTCCGCTCGACGTCGAGCCCGCCCGGTCCCGGCTCCGTCTCAGACACGCGCGAGCTCCTCGAGGGTCGCGTCGTCGACGTCAGCGGGCAGCAGGGTGCCGTCGACCTCGAGCACCGGGACGCCGCCGATGCCGAGCGCGCGGCGGGCGAGCATCGCGGCACGCAGCTCGTTGCGGGCGGCGACGTCCCGGAGGGTGCGCCCGACCTCCTCGGGGTCCATGCCGACCCGGGCCCCGAGCGCCCCGAGGACGCCATGGTCGGCGAGGTCCTCCCCGTCGGTCCAGTAGGCGCGCAGGCTCGCGAGACGCCATGCGGCCCCGAGGCATGTCCGCTCCGCGACCTCCCCGACCAGATGGACGTCGAGCGTCGGTGGCCGGAGCGCCGGGCGCCGCATCACGAGACCGAGCTCCGACGCACGCCCGGCGACCTCCTCGAGCTCCACCAGCTGGTCGAGGGTCACCGGCAGCGAGACGGCCACCCCGAGCACGTCCACACCCCTGAAGGCGATGGGGAGCCCCGCATCGGCCAGGCGCTGGACCCGCAGGACGGCCAGCGCGGACCTCGGGGACGTCACGTCATGGTGGAGGATGAGCACGTGGGGAGGATAGGGGGCTGCAGCCCGCCCCCGGGCGGGCCGGGGGACGGTGGTCCCGGGAACGCGGACCATGCGACCCAGCGGCCAGCGGGGGTCGTGGACGTACCGTCGAAGGGTCGGAGGAGGACGTGGGGGACGCCACGCCGAGATCCTCCGACCGGGAGTCCCCGATGGCACGCGAGCTGCGGACGTTCCAGCCCCTCGAGGGCTCTGCCGGCGCGCTCACCGCCGCGTTCGCGACCGACCCGACCGGCTGGCTGCCTGACCCGGCCCCGGAGCCCACCGGAGCGATCGTGTTCGCCGTCCACGCGGGCTCGCTCGCCAGGCGTGTCCGCGCGAGCATCGGCCACGCCTGGCACGTGACCCGGACATCGTGGCGCTCCGTGTCGTGGGAGCCGGTCACGGTGACCGAGGAGCAGACGAGCATCAACCGCATGCTCCCCGCCCTCGACGGTGAGCTCGGCCTGCACGTCGACGAGTCGGGACGTGCGACGCTCGTGCTCGACGCGCGCTACCTGCCTCCCGGCGGCTTCCTCGGTGCGGCTGTCGATGCCGTCGCCCTGCACCGCATCGCCCGCCAGACCGGGCAGCGCTTCCTCGAGGACGTCGGGGTCGGTCTCAGCCGGATCGCGGCGACGTCACAGCGGAACGCGCCAGAGCACGCGGACTCCCCCTCCTGACGCCGGCCCGACCGACGCCTCGCCGCCGAGCAGAACCGCGCGCTCCTGGAGGTTCGTGACGCCCATGCCGTTCGGGCGCAGCACGTCCGGCAGCCCCACCCCGTCGTCGGCGACCTCCAGCTCCAGGGCCCCGTCCACCACCTCGACCCTCACGAGCACGCGCGATGCGCGGGCATGCTTCGCGACGTTGGTCAGCGCCTCGCGCAGCACCGGTACGACCTGCTCGAGCAGCTCAGGAGCCACCGCCGTGTCGATCGGCCCGTCGAGTCGCATGCGCGGCGGGAAGCCGAGCAGGCTCCCCATCTCCTCCGCGACGGCCAGCAGCCGCGCCCGCGCCCCTCGCTCAGCGGAGGGCAGGTCGTGGAGCGCGAAGATCGTCGCTCGGATCTCCTTCACGGTGGCGTCGATGCTGTCGACCGCACGCTCCACGCGGGCGACGACGTCCTCGAGGTCCGTGTCCGACCGAAGGGCCGCCTGGAGCCCGAGGCCGGTCGCGTAGAGGTTCTGGATGACCGTGTCGTGCAGGTCGCGAGCGATGCGGTCACGCTCGCGGACCACCGTCAGCTCGAGCGAGCGGTGCGCGAGCTTCACGTTCGAGATCGCGCTGCCCGCCACCGCCGCGAGCGCGCCGACCGCCGCCTCATCCTGGTCGGTGAACGCACCGCCACCGCGCTTCTCGGTGAGGTAGAGGTTGCCGAACACGACGCCGCGGACGCGGATGGGCGCTCCGATGAAGGACCCCATGGGTGGATGTCCCGAGGGGAGGCCGGATGCGGCCGGATGCTGGCTGAGGTCGTCGAGCCGGAGGGGACGCGGGTCACGGATCAGCTGCCCGAGCAGCCCTCGACCGGTCGGCAGCGCACCCATGCGCGCGACGGTCACCGCATCGACCCCATGGTGCACGAACGAGGACAGGCGCTGCGGGTCGGTCTCGTCGACGACGCCGAGCGCCCCGTAGCTCGCGTCGACGAGCCCGCACGCGGCGACCACGACCCGCTCGAGGACCGCGTCGAGGTCGAGATCCTCCGCGACGACCAGCACGGCCTCGAGCAGCCGGCCGAGCTGCGGGCCCATGCCGTCCACGGCACCTCCCGTCCCGGACAGAACCGTCGCGGATGTCCCCTCTGCGGTCGCGACAGCGTAGCCTTGCGCCCACGGCGAGCCGGAGGGGACAGTGACGATCCGCGTCTACCTGGTCGACGACCATGAGGTCGTGCGCAGGGGCCTCCGCGAGCTCATCGAGCTCGAGGACGACCTCGAGGTCGTCGGCGAGGCCGGCACGGCCGGCATGGCGCTCGCCGGGCTCGCGAAGACCGAGCCGGACGTCGCGGTCCTCGACGTCCGCCTGCCCGACGGCAACGGGGTCGAGGTG
>SKII01000136.1 GCA_007116505.1 Nitriliruptoraceae bacterium | reverse complement strand
CATCACTACTACGTCAACGACCGCATCCACGACACCTTCCGGACCTCCCGCAGCTCCTCGACCGCGGACCAGCGCGAGGCCGCGTCGCAGGCGCGGGGCGGCGTCCCCAACCCCGAGGTGCTCATGCTCGAGCAGCGGGCACGCAAGCGCGTCGTCGACCGCAGGGGCCGACGTGTGCGCGACGGGGGACGCCTCCGGTGGCCCAGCCGCGAGGAGGTCGCCGCCGAGCTCGCACGGCGCGGCTGGCTGCCCGCCATCGTGTTCGTCTTCTCACGGCAGGGGTGCGACGACGCGGTCGCTCAGCTGCGCCAGGCGAGGGTGCGCCTCACGAACGACGAGGAGCGCGAGCGGATCGCGGACATCGTCGACGAGCGACTCTGGGAGCTGCCCGTCGAGGACCTCGAGGTGCTCGGCCTGTCGCGGTGGCGCGGGTCGCTGCTCGATGGTGTCGCCGCCCACCACGCCGGCCTCGTCCCGCTCTTCAAGGAGATCATCGAGTCGCTGTTCCAGCAGGGTCTGCTCAAGCTGGTCTTCGCCACCGAGACGCTCGCCCTCGGCATCAACATGCCGGCGCGGTCCGTCGTCATCGAGCGGCTCGAGAAGTACGACGGGGAGGGCCACGTCCTGCTGACCCCCGGGCAGTACACGCAGCTGACGGGCCGAGCGGGGCGTCGCGGGATCGACACGATCGGTCACGCGGTCGTCCTCCATCAGCGCAGCGTCGAGTTCCGTCAGGTCGCGAGCCTGGTCGCGACGCGCAGCTATCCGCTCCACAGCTCGTTCCGTCCCTCGTACAACATGGTCGTGAACCTGCTCCGCCGGCACGACGTGGAGCGGGCCGAGCAGGTCCTCCGGGCGTCGTTCGCCCAGTACGAGACCGACGCGGAGGTCGCTCGCGACGCCCGGCGCCTCGTGGAGCTCGAGGAGCTCGCCGGCGCCGACGGGGTCCCCGAGCCACCACGCTGCGACCGTGGGGACTGGACGGTCTACTGGGACGTCCGGGTCGCGCTCACCGAGCACGAGCGCGCCGCGGCCCGTGGACGGCGTGGCAGCTCGCGTGCGGCGACGGACCGGGCGAGGATCGACGGGCTTCGAGCGGAGCTCGGTGCACATCCCTGCCACCGCTGTCCTGAGCGGGAGGTGCACGAGGCCCAGCAGCGCGTCATCGACCGCTCATGGAAGGAGGTCCGCCACCTCCGGCGCTCCGTCGAGGAACGGTCCGGCTCGCTCGTGCGCCGCTTCCACCTCCTCGCCGACGTCCTGCGCCGACGCGGCTACCTCGCCGACGACGGTCGGTCCGTCACCCCGCGGGGCCGGCTCCTGGCGGGCATCTACGCCGACATCGACCTGCTCGTTGCCGAGCTGCTCGTGGGCGGGCACCTCGACGACCGCTCCCCGTCCGACCTCGCAGGCGTCGCCGCGCTGCTCGTGCACCAGGCGCGGCGGGACGACGTCCTGCAGCCCGACCGGCTCCCGACGGCCACCCTCGATGTCCTCGCGGCGACCATCGGAGGGCTCGCAGAGGCGGTGAGGGCCGACGAGGAGGCGGTCGGCGTCCCGCCGCTGCGCGAGCTCGACGCCGGCTTCGTCGCGCCGGCGGTCCGATGGTCGCAGGGGCTGTCGCTCGAGGAGGCGGTGGGGGACCTCGAGCTCTCGGGGGGCGACTTCGTCCGCAACGTCAAGCAGACGATCGACCTGCTCGGCCAGCTCCGCGACGTCAGCGGCGGGGATCGACGTGCCGGGTTCGACGCAGCCCTCGCGACGCTGCGCCGTGGCATCGTCGACGCCTGACGCCGCCGGACGCCGGGCGGGGAGCACTAGGCTCACCCCACCCTCGCGGGCCTTCCGTACCCCCAGACGCAGCAGGTGAGAGGGAGCGATGGAGCATCCGACGCTCGGCCGCATGCTCGTCATCGCCAACCCTGCAGCAGGTGTGGGGACGGAGCAGGTCGTCGCACGCCTGGTCGCAGCGCTCCGACCCCTCGGGATCGAGCCCGACGTCTCGACGACCGACGGGCCGGGCAGCGCGACGAGCATCGCGCGCGCTGCGGTGGAGCGCGGCTGCAGGTTCGTCGTAGCCGTCGGGGGTGACGGAACCGTGCACGAGGTGGTCAACGGGATGGTCGACGTCGAGGCGGGCATCCTCCGCGGCGACGATCCCGTCCTCGGCGTCGTGTCCGCCGGCAGCGGGTGCGACCTCATGCGGACGTTCGGTCTCGACCGCGCCCCCGAGACCCTCGCGCGGCATCTCGCGACACCCGCCGTCACCCGCATCGACCTCGGCCGCGTCGCGTTCACCGGACCCGACGGGACGCCCGCGCGACGCGTGTTCGCGAACGTCGCCGAGGTCGGCTTCGGGGGGACGGCCGCGCGCGCCGCGTCCCGGCTCCCGGCGCGCCTCGGTGCACGTCGCTACACGCTCGGCATCGTCGCCGCCTGGGGTCGGTTCCGACGTGTCCCGATGACGCTCACGCACGACGGAGGCGTCCACGAGGGGACGCTGTGCAACGTGGTCGTCGCGAACGGCCAGTTCTTCGGCGGTGGCCTGAAGGTCGCCCCACGCTCGCTCCCCGACGACGGTCGGTTCGACCTCCAGGCCTGGGGCGGCACGCCGACGGACGTGGTCCGGGCCGCTCGGCAGCTCCGCGACGGCTCCCATCTCCAGCGGCACGACGTACGGTCGTGGCCGACCACGCAGGTCGTCGTCGAGACGGAGCGGTCGGTCGCCGTGGAGGCGGACGGTGAGCTTCTCGGGACGGGCCCGGCGAGGTTCGATGTGCTCCCGCGCGTGCTCGGCCTGAAGGTATGAGCGCCGCGCTGGCGGCGGGTGAGTGGAGGAGAGGCGGATGAGCGGTCACGAGGGACGGATCGACCGGCTGCGCGCGGCCCTCCGCACGAGCGGCGTGCACGCGGTGGTCGTCGCACCGGGTTCCGACCTGCGCTACCTGAGCGGCTACGACGCGCTCGCGCTCGAGCGTCCGACGCTGCTGATCGTGCGAGCCGACGGCCCTTCCGCCGTCGTCGCCCCCCTGCTCGAACGTGCCCGCGTGGAGCACGAGGTCCTCCTCGGCGACGTGCACGTCCACACCTACGGGGAGCACGACGACGCGTTCGCGCTCGCCGCCGACGTCATCGAAGCACCCGCGGGGGGGACCGTCGCCGTCGGCGACCAGATGTGGACGTCGTTCACCCTCGGCCTGCAGCGGGTCCTCCCGGGGCGTACGTGGCGGCCCGCATCCGGGCTCGTCGCACCGCTTCGCGCCGTCAAGGACCAGCAGGAGCTCGTCCACCTGCGCGAGGTCGCCCGCGCCATCGACGAGGTGCACCGTCGTGTGCCGTCCGTGCTCAGGGCGGGACGTACGGAGCGGGAGGTGGCGCGCGACCTCGCCGCGATGATCCGCGAGGAGCACGACGAGGTCAGCTTCGTCATCGTCGCCGCCGGACCGAACTCCGCGTCCCCGCACCACGAACCGGGGGACCGGACCGTCGCCGATGGCGACGCCGTCGTCGTCGACATCGGCGGCACCCTCGACGGCTACTGCTCCGACATGACGCGGACCTACGCGGTCGGGCGCGTGCCCGATGGCTTCGACACGGCGTATGCGGCGCTCGAGGTCGCGCAGGCCGCCGGTGTCTCGGCCGTGGCGCCGGGTCGTTCGGCCGGTTCGGTCGACGCAGCCGCACGCGACGTGCTCGCCGACGCTGGCCTCGGTGACCTGTTCGTGCACCGCACGGGTCACGGCATCGGCCTCGACACGCACGAGGAGCCCTGGATCATCGGTGGCTCGGCGACGGTGCT
>SKII01000154.1 GCA_007116505.1 Nitriliruptoraceae bacterium | reverse complement strand
GTCAGCGCGACGTCAGCGCGCTGAGGCGACCCAGCCGTCGAGGCGGCGCGAGGACGTCACGCCCGGAGCCGTCCGCCATGTCGACGACGGCGAGGCAGCGATCGCCAGTGGTTCCTCCCCGCCCTGCCCGCTGCTCGTCCGTGCGACGACGAGCCCCGGCCCTCCGTCGACGACCACCGACCAGGCGAGCGCATCAGCGAGCGGCAGGTCGATGCGGCCGGAGCCTCCGGCGGACACCACCGGACCCTCGAGCGTCGTCACTCTCGTCGTCCCTGGCGCGGGCGCAGCTCCATCGACCGGAGGCCCGTCGGGGAGCAGCAGCGTGAGGGCCACGCGCGGCCGCACGTCGGTGTCGCCGAGGTTCACGACGTGCAGCTCGGTGCTCCTCCCCTGCTCCGACGTGCCGGCGACCGTCCACTCCCCGTCGGGTGCAGGTGACGCGGCGACCCGGACGAGGCCGCCCGGCCCTCCGTCGAGCGGCAGGAACGCGGCCCCCGCGCCGACGACGACCGGTGCGCCCGTCGAGCGCAGGGACAGGCCGAACGCGCGCACACCGTCGGGCGCCAGGTCGGCGGCGTCGAGCCGCACGACGTCCTCGGGGGCGACCTCGATGCTGTCGAAGAGGAGCGCCGGTGCGGGACCGTCGACCGTGTGGACGGTCAGCTCGATGTCGACACGCTCCTGCGACGGGTTGAGGACCCAGACGGAACCCTCCACGTCAGGTCCGACGGGGACCCAGGGGAGCGTCCATGCGCGGGAGGGCGCACCGACGGATGCGACGGCGGCGACGCCCCCGACCCCTCCGAGCGCACCGATCGAGCGCTGGAGACCGTCCACCACGAGCCTCCCCGCGCCGACCTTGACGGTCGCGGCGACCTCGGCCTCCTCGGGGACATGGTCGTTCACGCGGACGGTGACCCGGCCTCCGCCCTGCACCGACACGTTGCGCAGCAGGACCGGCTCGACGACGCCCGCAGGGGTCGTGAACGTGACGGCGAAGGAGGCGTCGGTGAGGAACGGGTTGACGATGCGCAGCAGGGCCTCATGGGAGCCGTCGGTCCGCAGCCCGACGAGCGACTGCACCGGGGGCTCCGTCGGGAGGCAGGCGGCGGCGAGCACCCCGCCCGGATCGCTCGCCGTGCTCGGACTGCGCCACTCGATCCAGCTCCCGAGTGCACGGTCGGCCCAGCCGGTCCACAGCCACCCGTCGGTCCCGACGGCGAGCCGCTCGAGGACGAGGTCGCCGGGTGCCACCGGGCCGACGGAGCGTCGCTCCGACGCGTCGCCACCCCGGAGCACCACGCCTCGCGCGCTCGTGTCGCCCGCGTCGCCCGCGGCGCCCGCTGCGTCATCGGCCACGTCATCCGCCGCGTCATCCGCCACGTCATCCGCCGAGGAGCGGGCGACGAGCAGAAGGTCGACCGTGGCGTCCTCATCGCTCGCGCCGGTGATGCACACCGCGCCGCCGGCCGCCGGCCCGACCGGCGCGACCGCATCGGTGCCGGAGGGCGGAGCGACCGTCCACGGAGCACCCGTCACGCCGAAGGTCAGCACCGACAGCACCGTCGCGACGACGATCAGCAGCACCGGCAGGGGACGCAGGCTCATGCGGGCCCCTCCTCGACGTCGACAGGCGCGTCGGACTCACCGGCAGGCGCATCGGCGGGCGCATCGGGCGCATCAGGCGTGTGGGGCGTGTCAGGCGTGTCGGGCGTGTCGACGAGCTCCGCCGATCCGCTCCGCTCGGCCGCGGCGGCCCGCGCCTCGAGCTCGCGCCGGCGGGCGTTGCGGCGCGCGAAGGCCGGTGGCCGCGCACCGAGGGAGACGAGGAGGAGCGCCCACAGCGCCTGCCCGCGCAGGAGCAGGTCACGGTCCGCGGAGCGCGCCGGCACGACCTCGATGTCGGCTCCGGCCGGCAGGTCGCGCGCACGCACGAGCCCATCGTCGCTCAGCAGCGGGAACGGGGCCCCGTCGACCAGCACCTGCCATCCGGCGCCGAACGGGACCGCGGCGACGAGGTCACCGCCCGGGCCCGAGCTCCCGGCGAAGCGGTCACCGGAGCCGGGCACGGCCGTCACGACGACCCTCGGTGGGACGGTCGGGTCGGGCACACGCTCCGAGGCGGACACGTCCCGCACGATCGCAGCGCCCGGCACGCCGCCGACGACGCGCGAGACCGTCCCGGCGACGGACGGCAGCGGGTCGAGGGCGGTCTGCGCCCGCAGGCGCAGGTCGAGCAGCGGGTCCTCGGACCCGGCGGGCACGAGGACGACACCGACGCCCAGCCGGCCGAGGCGGGCGGCGGCACGCGGGTCGCGCCCGGCGAGCAGGTCGTCGACCGCGTCGGTGATCGCGACGTCGAGTGCCGGGTCGTGACGGACGCCGAAGGCGGCGAGGTCCGGACCGGTGGCCGGGACGACCTCCCAGACAATGCCGTCGTCGGTCCCCCCCACGACCAGCACGCGGGCGGGTGGGAACGGGGACAGGGTCGCGAGGTAGGCCGGGATCGCCTCCCCACGCGTGAGCCCCGGGGTGCCCACCACGGCGTGGTGGACGAGGACCGCCGCGGTCATGACGACGGTCGCGCTGGCAGTGAGCGCGGCACCGACCTGGCGCCAGCCGAACGGATGCGCGGACAGGACGGCGGGGAGATGCGTGAGTCCGAGACCGGCGAGCGCGACGTGCGCGGCTGCGGCGACGACGAGCAGCGGACCGGTGCGCAGCGTGGCCCCAGAGGCATCGATCGTCCACGCGACGAGCGGCGCACCGAGACCGACCGCCAGCATGGCGATCGACGCCCGGAAGGTCGTCGGTCCGACCGCGGCGACGCTGAGCACGAGCGCGCCGGCGATGCCGGCGAGGACGATCGCGACCCCTGCCGCCCCGGCGATGCGGCCCGTCGGGTCGAGCAGGACCCACGTCCCGGGATGACCGCCGACCGCGATGGCCGTCCCGGCCAACCCCTCGCGCAGCACGGCAGGGAGCGACGTGAGCCACGGTCCGAGCAGCGGCAGCGGGAGCAGCGCGATGAGCAGCGAGCGTCGCACGAGGGTGCGCCGCCATCCCGCGTCGGCGACCGCCACGAGCGCATGGCCGACGCCTGCGAGCGCGACGAGCGGGAGGACGACGACGAGTCCGGGCATGAAGGCGACCAGCACGGCGAGGAGGGTCACGGCGAGCGCCATGCGCCGCCAGACCCGACCCACGTCCGCCGTGCGGTCGAGCACCGTCCCGAGGGTGAGGACGATCGGCGGGAGGAGGACGACGACGGCGAGGGTCGCGAGGTCACCCGTGGCGAGCGCGACGAGCGTCGGCGGAGAGGCCGCGTAGGCGAGCCCGAGGACGGTGCGCTGCAGCGGGCTCGTGACGTACGGGGCGAGCGCGCGCATCGCGCCGATCCAGGCGAGGAGGGGCACGAGGAGCACCGCGACCCGTAGCGCACCGTCGCCCCCGGCCGCCTGGATGAGGCCGAGCACCAGCTGGGCGGGCGACGGGTCGAGGGGGCTGACCGCCTGGCCGCTGTCGTGCCAGGCGGCGAGGTGCCGGGCGATGAGCCCCTGGCCCGACGGGAACGGCACGAGGTCGCCGCCATGCACCGCACCCGGGAGGAGGAGGTCGCGCAGGCCGACGGCGAGCAGCACGAGCGCCGGCGGCAGCAGGACCTGCAGCGGACGGCGGACGGCACGTCCGGCGAACGCGGCGACGAGCCGCCGGGCCCGGCCGTCCCCGTCCCACCCCTCGACAGCGTCGACGTCGAGCTCCGAGCCGGCGGTGGCCTCGAGCAGCGCGACCTCGTCGGCGACCAGCTCCGCGAG
>SKII01000096.1 GCA_007116505.1 Nitriliruptoraceae bacterium | reverse complement strand
TCGCCCCCGAGCTCGTCGCCAAGGAGCTGCTGGCCTTCCTCGGCGACGCGGCGCTGGCGTCGCGCCTGCGCGCAGCCGGCCGGGTCCGCGCTGACGAGCACGACTGGTCCGCGGTCGCCACCCGCACGCGCGAGGTGTACGAGCGGGCGGTCGCGCTCCATCGCGGACGCGGCCTCGGGGCCTAACCTCGGAACGGCCCCCGGTAGTCCACGCCTACACCACGCCCCGGTGCTCCACGCCGGGATCCACGCCGGGATCAGCGGAGGACCGAGATGGACGCGCCCGACCGTTCGTGCCGCCGCCGCGACCGCGGGGCGCTCCGCACCCAGCGGCGCGCACCCCGAGCGGCGCTCGTCGCCCTCGTCGCCCTCGGCCTCCTCACGGCCGCCTGCTCCCGCGACGCCGAGCCCGACGACGTCCCCTCCGCACCGGCACCCGCCCCGCGCGTACCCGAGCCCGAGCAGGAGGAGGACGTCCCGCGATCGCCGTTCACGGGTCTCCCGGTCGACGCCGAGCTCCTCGAGCGGCCGCTCCTCGTCACGACCGTCGAGAACTCCGCCAACGCACGGCCGCAGTCCGGCCTCGACGCGGCGGACGTCGTCATCGAGAAGCTCGTCGAGGGTGGCCTCACCCGGTTCATGGTGCTGCTGCACTCCGAGCTGCCCGACCTCGTCGGACCGGTGCGCTCGGCACGACCGGTCGACGCCCAGATCCTGTCCGGCCTCGGCACCTCGGGCTTCGCGTACTCGGGTGCGCGCAACCAGGTGCAGCGGCTGCTCGCCGCCGCGCCGACGGTGAACGTCGTCGAGGGTGTCGACGGTTTCGTGCGCGACCGCATCCGGCGCGCTCCTCACAACCTCTACCTCGATCCCGAGGTGGTGCTCGGTGTCGTGACGGCGCTCGGCGCTGCACCCATCGAGGGGCTCGGGTGGGAATTCTCCGAGGAGGTGCCGGACGGCGGGCTGAGCTGCCCCGTCGACGCTGAGGGCTGCGAGGACCCGGGGGCCTCGATCGTCATCACGATGTCGCCGACGTTCCGGACGGGCTGGACCTACGACGAGTCGGCAGGCGTGTACCGCCGTGACCAGAACGGGCGACCGTTCCCCGTCACGGGCGACGGCGAGATCGGCGCCGCGAACGTGGTCGTGCTCGCCACGCGGCACTACGTCGAGAAGTACCCGGAGACGGATGCGACCAGCACCGGTGCGCCGGCGATCGTCCTGCGCGACGGGCGCCGCTACGAGGCCCGCTGGGACAAGCCGACGGACAGCGACCTGCTGCGGATCCTGACCCCGGAGGGGCAGCCGTTCCCGCTCCGTCCCGGGGCCACCTGGCTGCACCTGCCCTCCGCCGACCGGATGCCCGAGGTCGGCTGAGCGCCCGCGACCTCCCACCCGTCCAGGTCGGCCGCGGCTCCGGACCGTCGGGGTGGCGGCACTACGCTGTCGGCCACGGCCCTGCGGTCCGACACCCCCGCAGCCGTCGATCCCACCCGGAGGGACATCATGGCAGCAGCGCCCGACGCGCACGCAGCGGTGACGGGGAGCGAGCGCGTGAAGCGCGGCCTCGCCGACATGCTCAAGGGTGGCGTCATCATGGACGTCATCGACCCGGAGCAGGCACGCATCGCCGAGGAGGCCGGCGCGGTCGCGGTCATGGCGCTCGAGCGCGTGCCCGCCGACATCCGCCGTGACGGCGGCGTCGCCCGCATGAGCGACCCGGAGATGATCGAGTCGATCATCGAGGCCGTCTCCATCCCGGTGATGGCGAAGGCGCGCATCGGGCACATGGTCGAGGCGCAGGTCCTGCAGCACCTCGGCGTCGACTACATCGACGAGTCGGAGGTCCTCACGCCCGCGGACGAGGCGAACCACATCGACAAGCAGCCGTTCACCGTGCCGTTCGTGTGCGGTGCGACGAACCTCGGCGAGGCGCTCCGCCGCATCTCCGAGGGCGCGGCGATGATCCGCTCCAAGGGCGAGGCGGGCACGGGCAACGTCGTCGAGGCGACGCGCCACATGCGTGCGATCACCTCGGGGATCCGCCGGCTGACGCAGCTCGACGCCGCCGAGCTGCACACGGCCGCGAAGGAGCACGCCGCCCCCTACGACCTCGTCCGCGAGGTCGCGGAGCTCGGCCGGCTCCCCGTCGTGCTCTTCACCGCCGGTGGTATCGCGACCCCGGCCGCCGCCGCGATGATGATGCAGCTCGGCGCCGACGGGGTGTTCGTCGGCTCCGGCATCTTCAAGTCGGGCGACCCGGTCAAGCGTGGGCGTGCCATCGTCGAGGCGACCACGCACTTCGACGACCCGGAGGTCATCGCCCGCGTGTCGCGCAGCCTCGGGGAGGCCATGGTCGGCATCGAGATCGACACGATCCCCCCGGAGCAGCGCTACTCGGGCCGCGGCTGGTGACTCGCCTCCCCGGCGAGCGGCTCGACCGGCGTCACGACGTCCCGGCCGGTCCCACGGCGGGCGACGGGCAGCGGCAGGACGGCCCGCACGAGGCGCCGTCGGTCGGCGTGCTCGCCCTCCAGGGCGACGTGCTCGAGCACGTCCGTGCACTGTCGGCGGTGGGGCTGTGTCCCGTCCCCGTCCGTGACGTCGCGACGCTCGGTCAGGTCGACGGGCTCGTGCTCCCCGGCGGTGAGTCGACCGCCATCTCCCGTGCGCTCGAGCGCTCCGGCATGCTCGGCCCGCTCACGGAGCGCATCGCTGCAGGCCTCCCCGTGCTCGGGACGTGCGCGGGGCTGATCCTGCTGTCCGACGAGCTCACCGACGGTGACGACGCTCTCCCGCGTCCGGGAGGCCTCGGCGTGCGGACCCGCCGGAACGCCTACGGCCCGCAGACCGCGTCGTTCGACGTCCCCTTCGACGTGACGGGGGTCGAGGGCGGTCCGATGGAGGCGTCCTTCATCCGGGCGCCGCGCATCGAGGCGGTGCTCGACGCCGACGTCGAGGTGCTCGCGACCGTCGACGGCGCGCCCGTGGCGGTGCGCCGGGGTGACGTCCTCGCGATGTCGTTCCACCCGGAGGTCACCGGTGACCACCGTCTGCACGCGCTGCTCGCGCAGGCCGTGATCCGCCGTCGAGCCGCGGACCCCGGTGGTGGGGGCGACGCTCGGTAGCATCCGCGAGCGCTGGGCCGAGGGCGGCCGGGCGATCCGGACGGATGGAGGTCGACGATGGCGGGCCACAGCAAGTGGGCCAACATCAAGCATCGCAAGGCCGCGCAGGACAAGAAGCGTGGCAAGCAGTTCGCGAAGCTCATCCGGGCCATCGAGTCGTCGGCGCGCGAGGCGGGATCGTCCGACCCGACGGCGTCCCCGTCCCTCGCCCTCGCCGTGCAGAAGGCGCGCGACGCTGACGTCCCCAAGGACAACATCGAGCGGGCGTGCCGCCGCGGGGCCGGCGAGGACGACGGCGGGGCCCGCTACGAGGCGGCGACCTACGAGGGCTACGCGCCCGGCGGTGTCGCGGTGCTCGTGGACATCCTCACCGACAACCGCAACCGGACGGCGTCCGACGTCCGCAGCCTCTTCACCCGGGCCGGAGGGAGCCTCGCGGAGCCGGGTGCGGTGTCGTTCCTGTTCACGCGGCGCGGGCAGGTCGTGCTCGAGGGGACGCCTGACGAGGACACGGTGCTGGGTGCAGGACTCGACGCGGGCCGCGAGGACGTCGAGCAGGGCGACGGCAGCACGATCGCCTGGTGCGAGCCGTCCGCCGTCCCGGCGCTGCGTGCGGCGCTCGAGGAGGCCGGTCTCGCCGTCTCGGCGGCGGAGTCCACGATGGTCCCGACGGTGACCGTCCGGATCGAGGA
>SKII01000170.1 GCA_007116505.1 Nitriliruptoraceae bacterium | reverse complement strand
GCCCTCGAGGAGACGCGGCGGCGTCGCGAGAAGCAGCTCGCCCACAACGCGGAGCACGGCATCGACCCGCAGACGATCCGCAAGCGCGTCGGGGACATCATCGCCGCCGTTCGGGCCGAGGAGCTGGGGGAGGACTACGCACCCGTGGAGCGGGCGGAGCGTGCGGCGGAGGACCGTGGTCCGGGCCTCCTGCCGACCGAGGAGCTCCGTGCCCTCATCCGACGGCTCGACGAGGAGATGCACGAGGCCGCTGCGGAGCTGCGCTTCGAGTACGCGGCACGTCTGCGGGACGAGATCGCCGACCTGAAGCGCGAGCTCGCGGGCATGGAGACGGCCCGCGTCTGACTACCCTTCGGGGACCGTCGCATGGAGGCTCCGATGACCGACACGCTCTCGATCGTCCACACGAACCTCGGCTACCTCGTCTTCCTCGTCGTGCTCGTCGCGACGTTCCTCGCGTTCCGGACGGGGACTCCCGACGCGCCGGTCTCACGCCTCAGCTCGCTCACGATGGTGCTGCTCGATGTCCACGTGAGCGTCGGCATCGTGTTCTACGTCCTCGGGGAGTGGTGGGGCGAGGACCTGCTGCTCTCCGTCGTCCACCCGGCCCTGGCGCTCGCTGCGCTCGCCGCGGGGCACATCGGTCTCGGTCGTGCTCGCCGTGAGCGCAACCCTCGGCTCGCAGCCGCCGGGCTCGCCGCCGCGCTCGTGCTCGTCACCGCTGCCATCGGCGTGGCGAGCGTCTGAGGCGCGCCCTCGGACCGGCCAGCGGGCGTCACCAGCCCCGGGCCCGCCACTCCGCGAGATGCGGCCGCTCGACCCCGAGCGTCGTCGCGTCGCCATGCCCCGGCAGGACGACCGTGGCGTCCGGGAGGCGTGCGAAGACGCGCTGCTCGAGGCCATCCATCAGCAGGGCATGCGCGTCACGGTCGCCGAAGGTCGCGCCGGGACCTCCGGGGAAGAGCGAGTCGCCGGAGATGAGCCACGGCCTGCTGGCACCGTGCACGAGCAGGAGCAGCGATCCGGGGGTGTGACCGGGGACGTGCAGCACCTCGACGTCGAGTTCCCCGACCGCGATCCGCTGGCCGTCGACGAGGAGCCGGTCCGGCGCGGCGGGGTAGAGGGGGACATCGTCGACGTGGCCCCACACCTCCAGGCCGGGATCCGCAGCGAGGTCCTCCCAGGCGCGCACGTGGTCCCAGTGCCCGTGGGTCTGGACGACGGCGAGGGGGAAGGTGCCCTCGGCCATGGCCCGAAGGGCCGGAGCGTCGTCCGCCGCGTCGACGAGCAGCGACTGCCCGGTGACGGCGCAGGCCAGCAGATGGACCGAGTTGTCCATGTCGGACACGGAGCGCTTGCGCAGCAGGAGCGGTCCGTCACGGACCTCGAGTGGCGGCCCGCCCGGCCTGGCGTGGAGCCTGGTGTCCATCGTCCGTCCTCCCCCTGGACGCCCGTAGGCTAGAGGGCATGGCGGTCCACAGGCGGGCACCGCGGGGCGTGGAGGCGAGCGGTGGCGACCGGGCGGGGTGGTGCGCACGACAGCATCACGGTACGTGGCGCGCGCGAGCACAACCTTCAGGACGTCGACCTGCAGATCCCGCGCGACCGCCTCACCGTGTTCACGGGTCTGTCGGGGTCGGGGAAGTCGAGCCTCGCGTTCGACACGATCTACGCCGAGGGGCAGCGGCGCTACGTCGAGTCGCTGTCGGCCTACGCGCGGCAGTTCCTGGGGCAGATGGACAAGCCGGACGTCGACTTCATCGAGGGCCTCTCGCCCGCTATCTCCATCGACCAGAAGTCGACCTCGCGCAACCCGCGCTCGACGGTCGGGACGATCACGGAGATCTACGACTACCTGCGTCTGCTCTACGCGCGGGTCGGCCATCCCCACTGTCCTTCCTGCGGGACCGCGATCGCCCGCCAGAGCGCCGAGCAGATCGTCGACCGGGTCGCGCAGCTCCCCGCCGGCGCCCGCTTCCAGGTGCTCGCGCCCGTCGTGCGCGGGCGCAAGGGCGAGTACGCGGCCCTGTTCCAGCAGCTCGCCGCCGACGGGTACGCGCGCGTCCGTGTCGACGGCTCGGTCCATCCCATCGAGGAGGTCCCGAGGCTCGCCAAGACCCGCAAGCACGACATCGACGTCGTCGTGGACCGCCTCGTCGCCGGAGGGGAGGGCCTGCGCCGCCACGCCGACTCGATCGAGACGGCCCTGCGGCTCGCCGACGGGGTGGTCACCGTCGAGGTCCTGCCCGACCGTGACGCTCCTGAGGGGACGACGGGGGAGGAGCAGACCTACTCCGAGCACCTCGCGTGCACGGACTGCGGCCTGTCCTTCGAGGAGCTCGCGCCCCGGAGCTTCTCGTTCAACTCGCCCTACGGCGCGTGCGCCACCTGCTCGGGCCTCGGGACGCAGCTGACGGTGGAGCCGGAGCTCATCATCGGCGACCCGACGTGCTCGGTCGAGGAGGGCGTCGTCCTCCCCTGGGCGACCGGCATGCAGGCGGGCTACTACCGCCAGCTCCTGCGCGCGATCGTCGCGCACGTCGGCGCGGACCCGGCGACGCCGTGGGAGGACCTGCCGCAGACGGCCCGCGACGCGGTGCTGCACGGCCTCGACGAGCGGGTCGACGTCAGCTACCGGAACCGCTACGGCCGGACGCGCTCCTACCTCGCGAACGTGGAGGGGGTCATCCCGTCGCTGCTGCGCCGTCACCAGGAGACGGAGGCCGAGAACCAGCGCCAGAACATCGAGCAGTACATGCGTGAGGTCGCGTGCGACAGCTGCGCGGGACTGCGCCTCAAGCCCGTCGTGCTCGGCGTGACCGTCGGCGGACGTTCGATCGCGGAGCTGACCGCGATGTCGATCGCGGAGGCCGACGCGTTCGTGGAGGGGCTCGAGCTCTCCCGCCGCGAGCTGCTGATCGCCGGCCGTGTCCTCAAGGAGATCCGAGAGCGCCTCCGCTTCCTGCTCGACGTCGGCCTCGAGTACCTCCAGCTCGACCGTGCCGCCGCGACGCTGTCGGGAGGTGAGGCGCAGCGCATCCGCCTCGCGACGCAGATCGGTGCTGGCCTTGTCGGCGTGCTCTACGTCCTCGACGAGCCGTCGATCGGGCTGCACCAGCGCGACAACGAGCGGCTCATCGCCACGCTCGAGCGCCTCCGTGACCTCGGCAACACGCTCATCGTCGTCGAGCACGACCGCTCGACCATCGAGACGGCCGACCACGTCGTCGACATCGGTCCCGGAGCGGGAGAGCACGGCGGGCGCATCGTCCACTCCGGCTCCGTGGAGGGCCTGGTCGCGCTCGACGAGGGCGTGTCGCTGACGGGGGACTACCTGTCGGGACGACGCAGCATCGCGACGCCCGCTCTCCGACGGGCACCGGGGAGCGGCGCGATGACGGTCAGGGGAGCGAGCGCGAACAACCTCACCGGGATCGACGTCAGCTTCCCCCTCGGGACGTTCACGGCCGTCACGGGCGTGTCCGGCTCGGGGAAGTCCACGCTCGTCAACGAGATCCTCGCGCGTGGACTCATGCGGCACGTCTACGGGTCGCGCGACCTGCCGGCGGCCCACCGACGCATCGAGGGGCTCGACCTGGTCGACAAGGCCGTCATCGTCGACCAGTCGCCCATCGGCCGCACGCCACGCTCGAACCCGGCGACGTACACCGGACTGTTCGACCATCTGCGCAAGCTGCTCGCCTCGACACCGGAGGCGAAGCTGCGCGGCTACCAGCCCGGCCGCTTCAGCTTCAACGTCAAGGGAGGTCGCTGCGAGTCGTGCAGCGGTGACGGGACGCTGCGCATCGAGATGCACTT
>SKII01000040.1 GCA_007116505.1 Nitriliruptoraceae bacterium | reverse complement strand
CGCCGTCGGGCTCGCCGGCGCCAGCCCCGGGGGAGCCCACGTCGTCGTCGCCGCCGCCACCGCGGGCGAGGACTGGGCGATCGCGGTGCTCGAGCGCATCGGTGTCCGGCTCGGCATCGCGGTCGCATCGGTCGTCGCGGTGGTCGACCCGTCGATCGTCGTCGTCGGTGGAGGTGCGGGGCAGGCCGCGGCAACGTTCCTCCTCCCCGCCGCGCGCGCATCCTTCGCCCGGCATCTCATGGGTGCGGACCACCGGCCCCACGCCGCGATCGTCGCGGCGGAACTGGGAGACGACGCGGGTGTGATCGGTGCGGCGCTCATCGCGGCGGACGCCGCGGCGGGTGGGTGATGAGCACACCTTCGGCTGCCGACTACCCGGTCCGGGCGGCGCGCACGCGGCGCTTCACCCTCGGCGTGCCGCGCGATGTCGCAATCGTCGGTCCACCGGGGGCTCGAAGGGTCCTCGCGCTCCGCAGCGACGCGGGCGATGACCCGGTCACGCATCTGTGGCGCTTCGACCCGGTGACCGGCGCGGGGGCCCGGCTGATCGACGCGAGGGCGCTCGGGTGGGACGAGGAGGACCTCCCCGCCGAGGAGCGTGCGCGACGTGAGCGGGTGCGTGAGCAGGCCGGCGGGGTGACCGCGTACACCGTCGACCGTGCCGGCGCGCGGGTCGCCTGCGCGCTCGCAGGACAGCTCGTCATCGTCGACGTCGAGAAGGGCGAGCCGCGCGTGCTGCGGCTCGACGTCCCGGTGTTCGACCCGCGGATCTCCCCGGACGGCCGTCATGTCGCGCTCCACCATGATGACGGTGTCTCCGTCGTCGATCTCGACGCGCCGAGGCCGGCGCTGCGGCGCCTCGTCGAGGAGCCCGGTGTCGTCTGGGGGAGGGCCGAGTTCATCGCCGCGGAGGAGATGGGCCGGACGCGCGGCATGTGGTGGTCGCCGTGCTCGGCCCGGCTCGCGGTGACGCGCTTCGACGAGGCGTCGGTCGAGCGCGTGCACCTCGCCGATCTCGCGCGGCCGGGGCGCGATCCGGCCACGGTCGCCTACCCGTTCGCGGGCACGCCGAACGTCGGGATCGACCTCGCGATCATCGACGTCGGCAGTGGCGCGCGCCATCTGCTCCGCCCGAGCGAGGTCGTCCCCGAGGACGGCGAGTACCTCGCGCGGGTCACGTGGGACGTCGAGCCGCTCCTCGTCGGCATGCAGCCGAGGGATCAGCGCGCGCTGCACGTGCTCGCGCTCGAGGGCGACGAGCTGCGTCCCGTCCGGCGCGTCGTAGGTGAGCCGTGGGTCGAGCTCGTCCCCGGTTCGCCCGTCTGGCTCGACGGTCTGCTCACGGTGGAGGACGTGACCGGCGCGGACGGTTCGCTGCGCCGGGCGCTGTGCCGCGACGGTCGGCCGCTCACCGCCGAGGGGGTCGAGGTCCGCGCCGTCCTGGCCGTCCACCGCGACGGCGACGGTGGTGCGGGGAGCGTCGTGCTGTCGGTGACGCACGACGACCCGACGTCGATCGACGTCCTCAGGGTGCGCATCGACGGTGAGCAGATGGAGGTCGCGCGGCTGTCCGAGCCATGTTCCGGGGTTCATCACGTCTCGATGGCGCTCGATGCCGACGGCAGCATCGAGCTGCTCGTGCGCCGCAGCTCGGTGCTCGACGAGGACGGTGCGCGCATCACCATGGAGACCGGTGGCGACGGCTCGACGGCGCGCAGGATCCCGTCCGTCGCGGAGCCGTCAGGACTCGACGTGCAGGTGCGGATGCTCGAGCTGGGCGACCGTCGCCTGCGCGCCGCGCTGGTCCTCCCCTCCGACGCCGCGGTGGCGGAACGGCAGCTCCCGGTCGTGCTCGACCCCTACGCGGGGCCGCACGCGCAGCGCGTGCTGTCCGCGCGGGCGGCCCACCACGGTTCGCAGTGGCTCGCCGACCAGGGCTTCGCCGTGCTCGTCGTCGACGGTCGCGGGACGCCGGGCAGGGGGCCCGGCCACGAGCATGCCGTGCACGGCGACCTGGCCGGGTCTGCGCTCGAGGATCAGATCGACGCCCTCGATGCCCTCGGCGAGCTGTTCCCGACGCTCGACGTCGCCAGGGTCGGCATCCGCGGCTGGTCCTACGGGGGGACCCTCGCAGCCCTCGCCGCGCTGCGGCGCCCCGACCGCATCCGCTGCGCCGTCGTCGGCGCGCCCGTCACCGACTGGCGCCTCTACGACACGCACTACACCGAGCGCTACCTCGGGCATCCGGATGCGGAGCCGGACGCGTACGCGCGGTCCGCCGTCGTGCGATCCGATGGGACGCTCGTCGGCCCCGATCCGGTCGCGTCGGATGCGCCACGAGCGGAGCTGCTCGTCGTCCACGGGCTCGTCGATGACAACGTGCTGGCCGCCCACAGCCTGCGCCTGACCGACGCGCTGCACGCGGCTGGACACCCGTTCACGTTCCTCCCGCTCACGGGGGCGACGCACATGGCGTCGGACCCGACGGTCGCGGCACGCCTGCTCGAGGTGCAGGCCGACTTCCTCCGGCGCTGCCTGCAGGGATGATCAGCGGAGCGGACCGCCGAACCCTCCGGGTCCACCCTCGCCGTCCTGCGTGCGCCGGCCGAGCAGGTAGATGCCGATGCCGACACCGACGAGCGCGAGCACGGGGCTGATGCGTGCGACCGTGCTCAGCACCAGCAGGCCGACGAGCAGGATCGCGATGGGACGCGCGATGCCGCGCAGCCGCTCGGTCGGGAGTTGACCGGGGCCGCTCGCGCCGCTCCGGCCCTGCTGCTGCCCGCTGGACTCGCGAGCGCGACGACGCCTGGCCTCCGCGCGCGAGCGGGCGGCGTCGGCGATCGTGTCCATGTTGTCGGCGAGCGCCCGGACGGCGACGTCCGCCTGGTCGTCAGGAACGGTCACGACGATGCCCTCGCGGGTCCGCTTCGCCTCCGGCGTCAGGTTGGCGCGCTGGAGGACCTGGACGAGCACCGTCGCCTGCTCCGGGGGCCACGTCCCGAGGTCCTTGGCCACGTCACCCGCCCCGACCCTGCACCACGCCGGCTCTCGGCGCGCCTGGCGTAGGCTACCGACGCAGGATGGGGCCACGGCGCCGGAGCCGGCCGCTGTGGACGAGGACCCGAGGCGGGAGGCGCGCGTGGGACGCATGTCCGGAGCCCCAGCGCTCTACCGCGTCCTCCGTGCCTCCCTCCCGAGCGTGGTGATGCCGTACTTCAAGGTGTCGATCGAGGGACTCGAGCACGTCCCCCAGCGCGGGGCCGCGATCATCTCCGGCAACCACCTCTCCTTCATCGACTCGTTCGTGCTCGCGCTCGCGCTGCCGAGGCCGCTCTACTACCTCGGCAAGTCGGACTACTGGGAGTCAGCCCGCACGCGATGGCTCGTCCAGGGAGCCGGCGTCGTCCCCGTCTACCGCGACGGTGGGGACAGGGGGGAAGGGAGCCTGCGAGCGGGCGTGCAGCTGCTGCGTCGCGGCGACCTCCTCGGGATCTATCCCGAGGGCACGCGCAGCCCTGATGGACGGCTCTACCGCGGGAAGACGGGGCCCGTCCGCATGGCGCTCGAGGCGGGCGTGCCGATCGTGCCGTTCGGGATCATCGGTTCCGACGTCGCGATGCCCCAGGACCGCAAGGTCGTCCGGCGCGCTCCGATCACGCTGCGGTTCGGCCGACCGATCGACCTGTCGCGCTACTTCGACCGGCGCACCGACCCGCTCGTGCTGCGGTCCGCGACCGACGAGCTGATGTACGAGATCATGCTGCTGTCGGGGCAGGAGTACGTCGACGAGTACGCGTCGCACGTGAAGTCGGGCGCGG
>SKII01000051.1 GCA_007116505.1 Nitriliruptoraceae bacterium | reverse complement strand
GTCAGACCCGGGTCGACGCTCGACACATCGTCGGTGTCCCACTGGGGCTGCGCATGACGGAGGAGGAGGATGTCCATGCGCCTACGCTACCGGCCCGACCAGGACGGACCGGGAGGTGCAGGGTGGCGCGCGACCGCACATGGGACCCCGATGTGCCCGCTCCCGCATGGTTCGCCCGGTCCCTCGCGGTCCCCGCGGAGGAGCTCACGGTCGACGTCGCGGGTGCACGCATCGAGGGGCTCGCGTGGGGCGAGCGCGGCGCGCCGACGCTCGTGCTCGTGCACGGCGGGGCCGCGCACGCGCGCTGGTGGTCACCGCTCGCACCGCTGCTCGCGGTCCGCCACCGTGTCGTGGCGCTCGACCTCAGCGGGCACGGTGGCTCGGACCGTCGCGAGGTGTACTCGGTCGAGACGTGGGCGCAGGAGGTGCTCGCCGTCGCGGCCGCGGGCGGCGGCGCCGGGAGGCCCGTCGTCGTCGGGCACTCCATGGGTGGGTTCGTCACGATCGCGACCGCAGCGCTGCACGGCTCCGAGCTCGACGGGGCGGTGGTCATCGACGCACCGGTGAGCCGGCCCGACCCGGAGTCCGCGGAGGGTGCGGCCGGCGGGATGTTCCGGGCCCCGAAGGTCTACGGGGACCTCGAGGAGGGCATGCGGCACTTCCACCTCGTCCCGCCCCAGCCGTGCGCGAACGGCTGGATGGTCGCGCACGTCGCATGCCACTCGCTCGCGCCCGTCCCGGGCGGCGTGACGTGGCGCTTCGACCCGCGCGTGTTCACCCACCGTGAGGGGCCGAGTCGGGCGAGCGACTACGGGCCGCTGCTCGCGCGCGCCGCCTGCCGCTTCGCGGTCATCAACGGGGCGGAGTCCACCATCGTCGATGAGGACGTCCGCAGCTACATGGCGGAGCTGCTCGCAGGGTCCCCCGCAGCGGTCGCCGGGGTGCCGTTCGTCGAGATCCCCGAGGCGCAGCATCACGTGCTGCTCGACCAACCCCTCGCCCTGGTGACGGCCATCCGTGCGGTGCTCGGGGGGTGGGCACCCGTCGGCACGCCCCCGGTGCGCGTCACAGCCTCCTGAGGCGGACGTCCTCGACGAGGTGGTCGGGGCCCTTCCGGAGGATCAGGTCGGCCCGGGAGCGCGTCGGCAGGATGTTCTCGCGCAGGTTCGGCCCGTTGATGCCCTCCCAGATGCGCGTGGCGGTCGCGTCGGCCTCCGCGTCGCTCAGTCCCGCGTAGCGATGGAAGTACGAGCGCGGGTCGGCGAACGCGGTCGTCCTGAGGGCGCGGAAGCGCTCCACGTACCAGCGCCGGATGTCCTCCTCCTCCGCATCGAGGTAGAGGGAGAAGTCGAAGTAGTCCGAGACGAACACGGCGTCCGCGTCGACCGCGGTGCCGGTCTGCAGGACGTTGAGCCCCTCGACGATGAGCACGTCCGGTTGGGAGACGATGACCTCCTCGCCCGGGACGACGTCGTAGTGGAGGTGCGAGTACAGCGGCGCACGCACGACCGGCTCCCCGGACTTGATCGCAGCGACGAAGGCCAGCAGCGCTGCCGTGTCGTAGCTCTCCGGGAAGCCCTTCCGGTCGAGGATCCCGCGCCGCTCGAGCTCGGCGTTGGGGAGCAGGAACCCGTCCGTGGTGACGAGCTCGACCTGCGGGTGGTCCGGCCAGCGCGACAGCAGCGTGCGGAGCAGCCGTGCGGTCGTCGACTTGCCGACGGCGACCGACCCCGCGACGCCGATGACGAAGGGCACCTTCGCCGGGAGGTCGCCGAGGAAGGTCGCGGTCGCGCTGTGCAGCTGCTGCGTCGTGCCGACGTACAGGCTCAGCAGCCGTGAGAGCGGATGGTGGATCTCCGCGGCCTCGGTGAGCGACAGCTGCTCGTTGATGCCACGCAGCCGCGCGAGGTCGTCCTCGTCGAGCGGCAGGGGGACGGAGGGCGCGAGCCGGGCCCAGTCCTCACGCGGGAGGAGCACCCAGGGGTCCGGCCGAGGATCCTGCGACACCTCTCCGCACCTCCGGTCGCGTCGCCGAGCGGCCGTGACGCCCCCGTCGGGAACGCTCCGGCGGCAGCGTAGGCGGTCGTCCGGGGCTGCCGTTGGACGGTCGGGGGAGGATGG
Organism: Nitriliruptoraceae bacterium; assembly: GCA_007116505.1. Next base: position 11,639 of record SKII01000051.1, on the reverse strand, counting down.
GGGACACTGTGCGCCGCCCGGACACCGCTGGCCCGGACACCGCTGGAGGACCGATGCAGATCGACGTGGCGCCGCCGATGCGGCCGCCGACGGACGGCCCTCCCGACTGGCGTCTCCGCGGGCACCGCACCGGGATGGCGGCCAGCGTGGTGCTCGGCCTCGCCCTGCTCGTCGGGCTGCCGGCTGCAGGGGGTGGCATCGAGGTCCGCGTGGGAGAGCCCGCGCAGGAGAGCGTGCCTGCGCCGCGTCAGGTCCGGGTCGTCGACACCGAGGCGACCGAGAACGCGCGCCGAGCCGCTGCCGAGTCGGTGGACGCCGTCCTCGCGGTCGACGCCGACGCCGGCCAGCGCCTCGTGGCCGACCTGCGGGCCGTCTTCGCGGACGTGCGGGCCGTCCGGACGCCGGTGGTCCCCGAGCCGGACCCGGACGGGGGGCCGGAGTCCGGTGCCGCGCCCGGCGCGGGGGGAGCGGACGACGCGGAGGCCGACCCGGAGCCCGTCGTCCCCGATGAGGAGACGCAGCTGGCAGAGCTCTCCCAGCGCCTCACCGGGTTGGACGAGGACGTCCTCGTGGCGCTCGTCACCACGGGCGACGTGGAGCTCGAGGTCGTGGAGCGCGAGACGATCTCGATCGCGCAGCTGCTCGCTCGGCAGCGGATCCGGGAGGATGCCCTCGAGCAGCTCCTGCGGGAGACGCTCGAGGTCGAGCTGGGCCTGCGGGCGCCGCCGGGGGAGCCGGGGGAGCGCATCGTCACGCCGCTCCTGGAGCGCTACGTCCGGCCCAACGTGGTCGTCGATCTCGCGGCGACGGCGGCGGCCCGGGAGCTCGCCGCCGCATCGGTCGCCGAGGTCAGCCAGGTGTGGCTCGCTGGGCAGTTCATCGTCCGCGAGGGGGAGATCGTCGGGCCGCTGCAGGCGCTCGCCATCGAGGGGCTCGACGTGGGCCGGCCACCGCTGCTGCGGACCCTGCTCGTCGGGGCGGCAGCGGGACTGCTGCTCGTCGCGGTGGGGGGCATCTACCTGTCGCGGATGCAGCCGTTCGTGTGGCGCAGCGCGAAGAAGCTGTGGCTCCTCGCGCTCCTGCTCGTCGCCTTCGCCGCTGTCGTGACGGGCATCGATCTGCTCGTCGACTCGACGGGCTCGACGTGGGCGTTCGTCGTCCCTGGCGGTGCGCTGGCCATGCTGGTCGCGCTGCTCGTGCATCCCGTCGTCGGGCTCGCCTCGATGCTGCCCGCGGTCGTGACGGTGCTGCTCGTCGACGCCGACGCGCCCGGGGTCGCCCTGTTCGCGGCGGCGGCGGTGCTGGTGTCCGTCCCACTCACCCGCGGGATCTCCTCGCGCGTCGACCTGCGGCGTGCGCTGCTGCGGGCCGGGCTCGCCTACCCCGCGCTCGCCGTCACCATCGTCGCCGTGTTCGGACCGCGCGAGGAGCTCGCCGTCGCGGCCCTCGCCGGGGCGGTCAACGGGCTGATCACGGCGCTCATCGTCCAGGGGGCGCTCCCTGCGCTCGAGTCGCTGTTCCGCCTGCCGACGGTGACGGCGCTGCTGGACCTCGCCGACCGCAACCATCCTCTCCTGCGCGAGCTCGAGCAGGAGGCGCTCGGCTCGTACAACCACTCGGTGATGGTCGCCTCCCTGGTGGAGCGCGCGTGCCGAGCCATCGGCGCGGACCCCCTGCTCGGCTCGGTCGCGGCGCTCTACCACGACATCGGCAAGGTCCGTCAGCCGCACTTCTTCATCGAGAACCAGCAGGGCATCGCGAACCCCCACGACGGCCTGGAGCCCGAGGTCTCGGCGCTCATCATCATGAACCACGTGGTCGACGGGGTCGAGCTCGCCACCTCCTACCGGCTGCCGCCCGAGGTCGTCGCCTGCATCGGGAGCCACCACGGCACGATGCTCGTGAAGTACTTCTACGAGGAGGCCGTCGAGCGCGCCGGCGGAGACCACGCGGCGGTGGACGAGCAGGCGTTCCGGTACCAGGGGCACCGTCCGCGCAGCCGCGAGGCGGCCGTGCTGCTGCTCGCGGACTCCTGCGAGGCGACCACGCGCGCGATGGCGATGTCGCGCGGCAACCTCCCGCGGGACGAGATCGAGGTCACGGTCGACCGGCTCCTCGAGGAGCGCCGGGAGGACGGCCAGTTCGATGAGTCCGACCTCACGCTGCGCGAGCTGAGGATCGTGCGGGACACGATCGTGGAGTCCCTCGTCGGCATCTACCATCCGCGCATCGCGTACCCGGCGAGCACCTCGCCCGCCTCCGCTGGTGTCCCGTCGGGGCTCGACCGCGCCCGGGTGGCGGAAGCCCCTCAGCCCGAGCGCTGACCGCGCATGACCGAGCGCTCAGCGCGCGCTTGGGACCGCTGTGGACTTCCCCGGACCGCGATGGCCTTTCCACCTCGGGGTCCCCTCGCCGTCGCGGACCCGCCCTCCGGTGCCTCCCCGTGTGCCCCAGGAGGGCCTCCGGGCCGGCGGGCGATCGTCCTCGCGGAGCGCCGCCGGGTCCGGTGGGGTCCGTGACGGGTCGGACAGGTGCGCCCCGAAGGTGTTTCTGCGACAGTGGAGGGACCAAGGGCCGAGGCTGGGGCCGAGGCTGGGGTCACGGTCGGACTCGCGGCCGGGGTCACGCTGGCCGTTCACGGGCCGCTGGGGCCGAGCGGACCGCCGGGCGGCCACCGCACCGGCGGGCCTTCGGCACCGAACCAGCCTCAGACCCGCCGAGCAGCACCGAGCGGCCACGAGCGGCGCTGAAGCCGCCGCCCGCTGGAACGACCCGCGACGACCCGCGACGACCGAGGAGGACAGGTGTCCACCACCGAGCTGACGAGCGCTGACGTCGCCGTCATCGAGATCATCGAGCGCTCCGCGGAGCGTGGCTTCGTGCTGCTCAGTGAGCTGGCGGAGCTGCACGTCCCCGAGCTCCACGGGGACACCTGGATCGACGACGCGATTGGTGAGGCGCGTCGCGCAGGGCTCGAGGTCATCGACGACGTCGCCGACGACGCGCCCGAGCACGTCGCGGAGTACACGGGTGCGGTCACCACCGACCTCGTGCGCCAGTACCTCAACGATGCGGGCCGCCACCAGCTCCTCACCAAGGAGGACGAGGCCGACCTCGCCAAGCGGTACCAGGCCGGTCTCGCAGCCGACGAGATGCTCCGCGAGGGCGGCGACCGCCTGTCGCGTGCCGCGAAGGTCCGGCTCCGTCGCATCAGCCTGGACGGCGAGCGCTCGAAGGAGCGCATGGTCCAGGCGAACCTCCGCCTGGTCGTCCCGCAGGCGCGCAAGTTCTCCGGTCGTGACCTCGACTTCATCGAGCTGATCCAGGAGGGGAACCTGGGGCTGCTCCGTGCGGTCGAGAAGTTCGACCACACGAAGGGCTACAAGTTCTCCACCTACGCCGTGTGGTGGATCCGCCAGGCCCTGCAGCGAGGCGTCGCCTCGAAGGGGCGCACCATCCGCGTGCCCGCGCACGTGTGGGAGCTGTACGGGAAGGTGCGCGCCGCGGAGCTGCGCCTCCGGCAGCAGAAGGGCGGCGACCCGACGGAGGACGAGCTCGCGGAGGAGGTCGGCCTCACCGTCGCCCGCGTCCGCGAGGTGCGCGAGGCGATGCAGGAGCTCGTCAGCCTCGACCGTCCGATCGGTGAGGACGGCGACGCGACCATGGGCGACATGATCGCCGACCGCAGCTCCATCGACCCGGTCTCCACGGCGCTCGAGGGCGACGCCCTCGCCCAGATCGATGCCGCGCTCGAGGCCCTCGAGACGCGCGAGCGGGAGATCCTGCAGCTCCGCTTCGGGCTGCGCGGCGAGGAGCCGATGACGCTCGAGGAGATCGGCGAGCACTTCGACCTGACGCGCGAGCGCATCCGCCAGATGCAGAACCGGGCCCTCGCGAAGCTGCGCCACCCGTCCCGCGCCCACAGCCTGGCTGGCCTGCTCGACGTCCTCGAACGTGCGGCCTGAGGTCGCGCCCGGCGGATCCGTGCTGCAGCGCGCGCTGATCGCCGTCGTCGCGGTCGCCGGCGCGCTCGCGCTCATCGGCATCGTGCTCCTGTGGCCCGGGACCTCCGTTCCGGACGGTCCCGAGCAGCCGAGGCTCATCGGGGGGCGCGTCCTCGCCGTGGAGACGGTGGACGGGGACCCGGACCGGTCCGCGCTGTCACCGCTCGACGGCGGTGGGCTCATCCTGCTCGACGTCGAGATCATCGAGGGTGAGTCCGCGGGTCGCGTCATCGCGCTCGACCTCCCTGCGGAGGGCTACCCGCAGTTCCGCGTCGGGGACATCGTCGAGCTGCTGCCCACCGACATCCCCGGTCAGCCGCGCACCTGGTTCGTGACGGACATCCGCCGCCTCGGCGCGCTCGGCTGGATCGCGCTCGTGTTCGTCGGGGGTGTGCTCGCGGTCGGGAGATGGCGTGGGCTGCGTGCGCTGGTCGGCCTCGCGCTGTCGCTGTGGGTCGTCGTCGGCTTCATGCTCCCTGCGATCCTGGCCGGGTCGAGCCCTCCCGTCGTCGCACTCGTCGGCGGGACGGCGATCGTGCTCCTCACGCTCTACCTCAGTCACGGGCTGAACGCGATGACGACGGCGGCCGCGGTCGGCACGATCGGCGCGCTCGTCGTCACCGTCGTCATCGCGCTCGTCACGATCGATGCGGCTCGCATCACCGGGTTCGCCTCGGAGGACGCCGTCTTCGCACGCTTCGCCCTCGGGGAGCTCGACCTGCGCGGCATCGTGCTCGCGGGCCTGATCGTCGCGGCGCTCGGCGTGCTCGACGATGTGACGGTCAGCCAGGCGTCGACGGTGTTCACCGTCCACGACGCCGACCCGAGCCAGACGTTCGGTCAGCTCGTCGCTCGGGGCATGCGTGTGGGCAGGGACCACATCGCGTCCGTCGTCAACACCCTCTTCCTCGCCTACGCGGGGGCGTCGCTCGGGCTGCTCGTCCTGTTCTCCACGAGCGGCCTTCCGATCCGGGAGCTCGTCAACACCGAGCTGGTCGCCGTCGAGCTCGTCAAGACCATGGTCGGCTCGCTCGGGCTGCTCGCCGCGGTCCCGCTGACGACGGTCATCGCGGCCGCGTCGGTCGTCGGCACCGAGCCCTCGGGGGCCGGGCACGGGCACGCCCACGGCTGACCCGGCGCGTGGGCGCAGGCGCTCCCGGACCGCCGTATGCTGCGGCCCCTGCGAGGCCGCGCGGAGTGCGCGGACCGTCTCCGGAGAGGGTGGGACGAGCGGCGTGAGCGACGTCATCCCGACCAGCGATCTCACCGAGCTGTTCGAGCGAGCCGCGGCACGCGGCTACGTGCTGCTGTCCGAGCTCCACGAGCTGCATGACCCGCTCGTCCATCCGGAGATGTGGGTCGAGGACACCTCGCAGATCGCGCGTGACCGCGGCATCGAGGTCATCGACGACCTCGTCGAGGACATCGAGCGGCCCGACGCGACGCCGCTCTCGGCGAGCGCCGACTCGGTGCGTCAGTACCTCAACGAGATCGGCCGCACCGAGCTGCTCACCGCGGAGCAGGAGGTCGACCTCGCCAAGCGCTACCAGGCCGGGCTCGAGGCCGCGCAGCTGCTCGCGCAGAACCCCGACATGCCCCGCCAGCAGCGCGTCGCTCTGCAGCGCATCAGCCGCCAGGGCGAGGCCGCGAAGGACCACATGGTCCGCGCGAACCTGCGCCTCGTCGTGTCCGTCGCCCGGAAGTTCCGCGGCCGCGGGGTCGACCTGCTCTCGCTCATCCAGGAGGGCAACCTCGGCCTGATCCGTGGCGTCGAGAAGTTCGACCACACGAAGGGCTACAAGTTCTCGACGTACGCGACATGGTGGATCCGCCAGGCGCTGCAGCGAGGACTCGCCAACACCGGCCGCACGGTGCGCCTCCCCGTCCACGTGCACGAGCTGATGGGCAAGGTCCGCTACGCGGAGTTCGCGCTGCTCCAGCAGCTCGGTCGCGAGCCCACGGAGCACGAGGTCGCGGCCGAGCTCGAGCTCCCCCTCGAGCGGCTGCGCGAGGTGAAGGTCGCCGCCCAGGACGTCGCGAGCCTCGACAAGCCGATCGGCGAGGACGGTGACGCGACCATGGGGGAGCTCGTCGCCGACGAGGCCGCGATCAGCCCGGAGGACTCCGCCACGGCGATGCTGTCGCGCGTCGAGGTGGAGCGCGCCCTCGGTGCTCTGAGCATCCGTGAGCGTGAGGTCCTCATGCTGCGCTACGGGCTCGTCGACGGTGAGGAGCACACGCTCGAGGACATCGGCGAGCAGTTCGGCCTCACTCGGGAGCGCATCCGCCAGATCGAGAAGAAGACCCTCACGAAGCTCCGTCACCCGTCGCGCGGCTTCCAGCTGCACGGGCTGCTCGACTCCGTCGACGCCGCCGGATGAGCGGAGCCGCGTCCCGGGACGGCGACGTCCTGACGTGTGACCTCCTGATCATCGGTGCCGGGCCGACCGGCCTCTACGGGGCCTACTACGCCGGCTTCCGCGGGCTCTCCACGGTCATCGTCGACTCCCTCGAGGAGCCCGGCGGGCAGGTCACCGCCCTGTACCCGGAGAAGCCGATCCTCGACGTCGCGGGGTTCCCGGCGGTGCTCGGGCGTGACCTCGTCGCCGGCTGCGTCGCGCAGGCCGCCGCCTACGACCCGACGTACCTGCTCGGCCACCGGGCCGAGCGGCTGGTGCGAACCGACCCCGACGACGAACGTTCGCGGCTCGAGGTCACCACCGACCGTGGCGTGACCGTCGATGCCGGCGCGGTCCTGATCGCGGGCGGCATCGGAACCTTCTCCCCGCGGCCGCTGCCCGGGTCCGACGGCTGGGAGGGGCGGGGGCTGCGCTACTTCGTGCGCGAGCTCGGTCCGCTCGCCGGCCAGCGTGTCCTCATCGTCGGCGGCGGTGACAGCGCCGTCGACTGGGCGCTGGCGCTCGAGGATCTCGCGTCGAGCGTCACGCTCGTCCACCGACGGGAGGGCTTCCGCGCCCATGAGGGCTCGCTGCAGCGGCTGCGCACGTCGAGCGTGGACGTGCGCGTCCACCACGAGGTCCGACGGCTCGAGGGCTCGGACCGGCTGGAACGTGCCGTGGTGTTCGACAACCGCAGCGATGCCGAGTCCGTCCTCGACGTCGACACGGTGATCGCCGCGCTCGGCTTCACCGCGGACCTCGGGCCGCTGCGAAGCTGGGACATCGAGCACGATGGGCGGCGCATCCACGTCGACAGCCGCTGCGCGACGTCCATGCCGGGCGTCTACGCGGCGGGTGACGTGGTCGACTACCCCGGGAAGGTCCCGCTGATCGCGACCGGGTTCGGGGAGGCTGCGACCGCGGTGAACAACGCGGCCGTGTGGCTCGACCCGTCGGCGCGCCTGATGTCGGGCCACTCGTCCGACGCCTGACGTCGACCGCTCAGGTCGGGGCGTCCTCGTCGGACGGCGGCGGTGGCATCGGCGGCATCGGCGGCATGGACGGCCGCAGTCCCGGCCCTCCTCCGCCCTCCTGCTCGAGGGCGCGGCGGACCCGCCGTGCTGCCCCGGGGAAGCCGAGGTCGTCGAGGAGGTCCGCGAGCGCGCCCAGCCGTTCGCCTCGCCCGAGCACGTCGTCGAGGTCGACGCCGAGGTGGGGGAGTGGGCTCATGAGCAGCAGGTTGCGCTCCACGTCCTCCCGACCGTCCCGCAGGCTCCTGGCGATCGCCGGGGGGAGGTCGGGGAGGGCCCGGTAGATCGCGGCGACGCTGCCGTGGTCCCGGACGAGCCGGGCCGCCCTCGCCGGACCGATGCCAGGGGCTCCCGACAGCCCGTCCGACGTGTCCCCGCGCAGGGCGGCGAGGTCGACGTAGCGCTCGGGGTCGACCCCGTAGGTGCTGCGCACGGCCTCCTCGTCCTCGACGGCGATGTCGCTGAAGCGCTGCCGCGGGCGCAGGAGCCGGACCACGCCACCGACGAGGGCCAGCAGGTCGCGGTCGGAGGACAGGAGGTCACACGTCACCGACCGCGCCCGGGCCGCGTCGCTCGTCGCGGCGAGCAGGTCGTCGGCCTCGACACCCTCCTGACGGCGCACCGCGATGCCGGCGGCGGCGAGGTGCGCCGCCGTCGCGTCGAGCGCCTCGTGCAGCCCCTCGGGCGAGGCGGACCGCTGCGCCTTGTACTCGGGGAAGTCGCGACGCCGGTGGTTCACCGGATGGTCGAACGCCACCACGAGGCTCGCGTAGGGCCCGTACGACCAGGCGCCGGCCAGCATGGAGGCGAAGGCCGCGGTCACGACACCCTCCCGCGCCGCGTCGTCCTCGCCGCGTGTGGAGTGCCAGGCGCGGTGGGCGATGGACGACCCGTCGACCGCGATCAGCTGCCGCACGCCACCACCTCCGCCGTCAGGGAGCCTACGCCGGTGCGTCGCGCCGTACCCTCACGAGGGTTGCGAGGGAGGGATGATGATGCCCCGGACGGCTGCAGGTGTGCGCACGCTGGTCGCCGGAGGCATGCCCCTGCTCGTCGTCGATCTCCCCACGACCCCGGAGGGGACGGCCGTCCGCGACGCGCTCCGCGACGCGGGTCTGCGCCGGCTCGACGGGTTCGTGGGGGTGGAGCTGCCCCGTGGGGCGGCCGTGGGGCTGCTGCTCGAGGGGCCGGACGTCCGCCTCGTCGACGAGCGGGAGACGGACCTGCTCCGTCTCGATCGGGGAGGTGTCGCAGGGGAGTGGCTCGAACGTGCGGTCCAGCTGAAGGGGACGATGCTCGTCGTGTCGGGTGGGCTCGACGTCGAGTCGCTCGACGAGCCTGCGTCGCTCGCCGCGCGCCTCGAGACGGAGGCGAGGGACGGGCGGCTCGAGGGCGCCGTGGTCGGGGTGGCCGACCGTCGGCCCCGGCTCCCGCTGGTCTTCTAGCCGGGGGGCTCGCGGTGCCGGCCGTGCTGGCTCAGCCGACGATCTGCGCGTAGCGGCGCATCACGATGTAGACGTAGAACTGGGTCTCGGCGAACGGTGGGATGCCCCCGTAGCGGGAGACGTTGCCCGGTCCCGCGTTGTACGCCGCGAGGCCGAGCTCGACCGACCCGAACCGCACGATCTGCTGGCGCAGGTAGCGCGCACCGGCGTTGAGGTTCCGCTCGGGGTCGAAGCGCTCGTCCACCGACCCGTCGACACGCAGTCCGAGCTCCCTGGCGGTCGCGGGCATCAGCTGGGAGAGCCCCGCCGCGCCGACGCGCGACACGGCGCTCGGACGGAACGAGCTCTCGCTCCACACGAGCGCGGCGAGCAGCCGCCCGTCGATGCCCTGCGCGGCGGATGCTGAGGCGATCAGCGCCGAGTAGGGCCGACCGCTGGCCGGCAGCCTCGCCGACCATTCGGGGACCCCGACGAACTCCCCGCCGATGGGCATGATGACGTCGATGTCGGCGCGCTGGAGGCGCTTGATCTCCTCCTCGAGCGCGCGAACGAGCCCGGCGAGACGCTCCTTGTCCGCCTCGAGGTCGTCGAACACGGCCTGACGGCGTGCACGGTCGCGGTTGATCTCGGCGACGACGCTGCGCTGCTCCGCCTCGAGCTGCACGACGCGGTCGCGCTGCCGGATGGCCAGGTCGCGCGCCTCGACCGCGGCGACGCGCGCCTGGGTCTGGTCGACGATGACGTCCTCCTGCTCGTCCGCGAGGCGCTGCATCGCGTCGACGAGCCCGCGGTCGTCCTCGGTGATGCGTCCGATGGTGTTGAGCGTCAGCGCCATCTCGTGCAGGTCGAGCGCGCCGACGGTGCCGCGCATGATGATGTCGACCGAGGTCGTCCGGCCGTGCTTGAAGGTCTGGACCAGCCGGTCCCGCAGGCGGCCGCGCGTCGTGTCGATCTCGGCACGGATCTCGGTGAGACGCGCCTCAGCGTCCTCGATGCGCGCGATGGCGACGCCCTCGGCGGCCTCTGCAGCGGCGATACCGGTCTCGGCCTGCGCGAGCTCGCTCCGGATGCGGCGCAGCTCCGCGTTCGCGCTCCCCAGCCGGCGGTCGATGGCCTCGATGTCGTCCGCGATGGCGTCGAGCTCGCGCACGATCGCCGCGAAGTCCTGCGTGACCTCCTCGAGCTCCTGCTGGGTCTGCCCGAGATCGGCGCGCGCCTCAGGGACGACGGCGACGACGAGCATGCCGAACGCTGCCGCGAGGGTGACGGCAGGGCGGTGGCGCTGGCGCATGTCGGACATGTCCTCGACGCGGGGCAGGTTCGCAGGGGTGGCTGCCGACGTCCGGACGGTACGCGTCGGCTTCCGGGAGGCTAGCGCCGCCACGGCCCCGGTCCTCGGCCGTCCGGGCAGGTCCCGCGTCGGGTCCCGGAGTCAGGCGCCGCGACGGTCCATCGGGACGAAGTCGCGCTCGGAGGAGCCCGAGTAGACCTGGAGCGGCCGCACGATCGACTGGTCGGGGTCCATCACGTTCTCCTGCCAGTGCGCGAGCCAGCCGGGGATGCGGCCCATCGCGAACAGGACCGGGAACATCGACACGGGGAAGCCCATCGCCTGGTAGGTGATGCCGGAGTAGAAGTCGACGTTGGGGTAGAGGCGCCGGCTCACGAAGTACTCGTCGTTGAGGGCGATGCGCTCGAGCTCGAGGGCGATGTCGAGCTTCGGGTTCGTCCCCGTGACCTCGAACACGTCGTAGGCGAGCTTCTGCACGATGCGCGCCCGGGGGTCGTAGTTCTTGTAGACGCGGTGGCCGAAGCCCATCAGGCGGTAGTCACCGTTCTTCACGCGCTTGATGTAGTCCGGGACCCGCGAGACGTCGCCGATCTCGTCGAGCATCTGCAGGACCGCCTCGTTGGCGCCGCCGTGCAGCGGGCCGTACAGCGCCGCGGCCGCGCCGGACGCGGCGACGTAGGGGTCGGCCTGCGAGGAGGCGATGGCCCGCATCGTCGTCGTCGAGCAGTTCTGCTCGTGGTCGGCGTGCAGGATGAGCAGGATGTCCATCGCGCGCTCGAGCACCGGGTGCGGCTCGTACTTCAGCTCGGTGGTGCGCCACATCATGTTGAGGAAGTTGCCGGCGAACGAGAGGTCGTTGTCCGGGTAGGCGAAGCGCATGCCGATGGAGTGGCGGAACGCGAACGCAGCGAGCGTCGGGAACTTCGCGATCAGCCGGACGATCTGGAGGTCGCGGTTCGGCTGCTCCTTCATCTCCTTCGACTCCGGGTAGAAGGTCGACAGGGCGGCGACGGTGGAGACGAGGATGCCCATGGGGTGGGCGTCGTGGTGGAAGCCGTCGATGAACTTCTTCACGTTCTCGTGGATGAACGTGTGGTGGGTGATGTCGTGGACCCACTCCGCCTGCTGCTCGGCCGTCGGCAGCTCGCCGTCGAGCAGCAGGTAGGCGACCTCCAGGAAGTTGGAGTGCTCCGCGAGCTGCTCGATGGGGTAGCCGCGGTAGCGCAGGATGCCGACGTCCCCGTCGATGTAGGTGATGGTGCTCCGGCAGCTCGCCGTGTTCTTCAGCCCCGGGTCGTAGGTCATCAGGCCGAAGTCGGTGTCGTCGACGCGGATCTGGCGCAGCGCCGTCGCGGGGATCGCGCCCTCGGTGATCGGGATCTCGTAGCTGCGGCCGGTGCGGTTGTCGGTGACGGTGAGGGTCTCGTCGGTCATGTCGTCGGCCTCGGTCGCGGGAGCAGTGGCGGTGG
>SKII01000151.1 GCA_007116505.1 Nitriliruptoraceae bacterium | reverse complement strand
CGCGCCTGTCGCGTCGCTCACGCATCGGAGCGTAAGGGTCTCCCCGATCGCCACTAGGGCCGGTCGACCTTCGGGATCGGCAACGAACAGCCCTGCACTCGCATCGGGTGTGACCTACGTTCGAGCACGCGTGAACGGCCCGGACCTCGCCGTCCATCGCGATCCGAGGATGGGCAGAAACCTGTCCCGGTCGACGCGACTGCACGGGAGGCGGGCATCATGCGCGGACTGGTCTGGACGATCTTCGCGGTCATCGGCATGATCGTGGTCGTCGGCTGGATCCTCGGTCGCTGATCCACGACGATCCTGCGAGCGACAGGATCCGGTGCGACCGGGCGCCGGTCGTCCTGGGGCGCATCTCTGGCCCCCGCCGACGGCCCCTCCAGCGTCCCTCGGTCGGCGTCATGCGCCGCTCGTGCCGTGTGGTCAGCACTCAGGCCAGCGGTCCTCCACTGAACCCACTCGTTCCTCAGGGGACGCCTCCCCTGACCCCACCCGCTCGAAGCCCGCGAACGCGGAGGGGGCGCCCGCAGGCGCCCCCTCACACGATGCTCGATGCTGGCGGATCAGCCGGCCGTGACCAGCCTCCGGCCCACCAGCACCGCACCGGCGACCGACACGAGCGCGACGAGCAGCAGCCCGAACGGTGCCGGCACGCACCGGCGGCGTGGTCGCAGGTGGCGCGACCGGCGTGACCGCAGCCGAAGCGGCCGACGGCTGCGAGTCACCCACACCGTTCGTCGCGACGACCGTGAACGTGTACGCCGTCCCGTTCGTCAGACCCGACACCACACAGCTCGTCGCCGGAGCCGGAGCATCCACCGTGCAGGACGCACCACCGGGCGACGCGGTCACCGTGTAGCCGGTGATCGGACTCCGACCGTCGCTCGCCGGCGCGGTCCACGACACCGTCACCTGCCCGTCACCCGCCACACCGGACACCTCGGTCGGAGCGTCACTCACCGTCATGTTCGCCTCAAGCACGGCGAGGACCGCTGCGGCGAAGTCCTGGGAGCTGAGGGAGTAGGCGAGCTCGAAGCTCACGGTCCCTCCCGCCGGGATCTCCTTGCGGACCATCAGGTAGATGAGGTCGTCGATCAGGACCTCGGGGCCAGGTGCGTTCAGGTACTGGCCGCAGTTCCCGCTCCAGGACCACCGTGAGAGCGAGGTGGCCGAGCCGTCGGGCCGCAGGAGCGGGGGTGCACGCGTCGCGGAGGTGACCGGACACGTCGAGGGCTCCTTGGGCTCGGTGGCCACGACAGGGCCGTCAGCTGCTCGCCGGGACGGCGTCGGAGGCGGGAACGCTACGGAGGCCCGGACGCCCGGGGCGCGACCGAGGTTCGAGAACGGCGCTCTCAACGGAGCGGGAGCGACGCCTCGAGGGTCGTGCCCTCCGCGTGGTGGGTGAGCGTCCAGGCGGTGCAGTGCGCCTCGAGGGTCCGGGTGCCGAGCCCGTCGTTCCGCATCGGGTGGTTCGCGCTGCCGTCGTCCTCGACGCGCAGCCGCGCCTGGTCGTGCCCGTCGAGGTGGATGGTCACGCGCACGGTCCCTGCGCCACCGTGCACGACCGCGTTCGCACACGCCTCCGCGACGAGGTCCCCGAGCGTCGCCGCCGCGACGGGGTCGCCTGCGAGCCGGAGCCCGACCTCGTCCTCGAGGTCGAGCTCGACGTCGCACAGCTCGTCCCACGTGTCGGCGATGGCGGTGAGCCTCGCGTCGAGGTCGGGCGCATCCTCACCGTCGAAGCGGTCCAGGTCGAGCAGCGCACGTTCGATCATGCCGCCGACCCGCTCGACGACGTCGTCCTGCGCCGCGTCGTCGTGCGTCGCATCGTCGTGCGCCGCGTCGTCGTGCACCGGATGGGCCTCGCTCTCGACGTCGGCGAGGGCACGTTCGAGCAGGAGGCTGCCGGCGTTGACCGCCGCCTGGACCGACGCGTGCAGTCGGCGGGCGAACACGCGGCGCTCGTGGGTCAGCAGCGAGTTGACGCGCGCGACGGCCCGTGCGAGCTCGTCGACCGCTCGAGCCATCTCTGCACGTGCGCTCCGCAGCGCAGCCTCGGTGCTCTCGATGAGGCTCGCCACTGCGGTGACGAGGAGGATCGGTGCGACGTAGCCGAGCACCGCACCGGCGGTGACGGGCGCCAGGCGGCTGAAGCCCGGCAGCAGGTGGACGAGCCGGAGGACGACGAACAGGCCGACGCCGAGCCCGCCCAACGTGGTGAGCGTGAGCGTCCAGCGGGACAGCAGCGTCGTCGACGTGGACCGCCGCGCGAGGCTGCGGACCAGTGCGCGTGCGCCGAGCAGCACCACCAGGAACGTGACGACGTGCAGCAGCACCGAAGGGACGAACGACGCCCAGTCGATCTCGATCCGTACACCCAGCCCCTGCGCGGGTGCCGACGCGAGGTCGTCCGCAGCGCCGCGGACGACCTGCTCGGGCGCGGGCGGGCGCACGCTCGAGCGGAACGTGAGCAGCAGCATGGTGAGCGCGAGCAGCCGCGGACGGATGATCGGCTCGGGGCGCAACGTCCGGAGCGTGCGCGGGACACGCGACCATCGCGTCCGGCCCCCGGACGTCCGGTCGGACGGTTCGAAGCCGGTGGTGGTGTCGGCGAGCTGGTGGCTCAGCGGCCGCAGCACACGCTCGGCCAGCTCGCGCAGCCCGTCGGGTGTCAGCGTCGAGGCGCGCTCCGACGTCGTGCCGAGCCGCACCTCGAGCAGGTCACGCACCCTGAGGCGCAGCGCCTCCCGCTCGGCACGCAGCGCACGTTCGCCGTCCTCGAGGGCGACACGCAGCCGTCGGGTCGCGTCACGCAGGCCGGCGGTCGCCTCGCGATGCTCGGCGAGCGAGCTCAACAGCACGAGCAGCACGACGGTCGCGGCGGTGAGGAACACGGTCGGGTCGATCCCGATGCCGAGCTCCGGCTCACGGATCCCGCGCTCGACGAGCGTGCGGGCGGCCGTGCGGCTGCCCAGCTGCGCGCCGACCATGACCGTCAGGACGGTGAGCAGCGGACGGCGCCGTGACCAGCGTGGTCGGAGCCACGTGAAGCGCCCGAGGAGGAGGACGGTCCAGAGGACGCCACCCTCGACGACGCCGGTGAGCACGCGTGCCTCGGGCGGGAGGCCGCCTCGGGGTCCGGACCCGAGCACGCCGAGCCCGAGCACGGCGTCGAGCGTGACGACCGCGACGAGAGCGCCGAGCAGCGGTGCGCCGACCGCACGCGGGTCGGTGAGACGCGCTGCGACCGGTGCGACCTCGACGGGCGCAGGCTGCGTCACGTCGCGCGGACCTGGGCCGTGTCGCGCTCCGATGGCATCCCGGCTGCGGACACGTAGCGGCGGACCGCCTCGACACGCGGGTTGAGCTCGGCGTCGGTCGAGATGCCCAGCACGTCGTAGACGGACTTCAGCCGACGCTCGATGTTGCGTTCTGTCGTGCCGCGTCGCTGTGCGATCGCCGTGTTGGTCAGCCCCATCGCGGCGAGCCGGAGCACCGCGAGCTGGGTGCGCGTGAGTGCAGCGAGCGGTCCCTCAGCGGCCGCCGCCACGCGTGCGGCCGGGACGCCCCGCAGCACCGACTCGACCGCCGCGACGAGCGCCTCCCGGTCAGCGACCTGGTCCTTCCGCAGGAACGCGCTGCCGGCGGGCAGGTCCCAGCCCTCGAGGCCTGCGGCGGAGAGGTCCTCGTAACGGCTGAGCAGCAGGATGCCGACGTGCGGATGGCTGCGCGACAGCGCGTGGGCGAGGTAGAGGCCCGCCGGCCCGGTGCCCAGGTGCACGTCGATGAGCGCGACGTCCGGGTCGAACGTGCGTGCGGTCCGGCGACCCTCCGACTCGGTCGCGCACACCTCG
>SKII01000138.1 GCA_007116505.1 Nitriliruptoraceae bacterium | reverse complement strand
TCGCGAGCACCGCAGGTCGCGGGTCGAGGTCCGCGCCGCACGTCCGGCACAGCTCCCGCCCCGGCGACCCCGACGCGCCGCACGCGCCGCAGCGGACCGCGTGGACCGGCCCGCCGTCGGCCGCCTCACCGGTCGCCTCACCGGTTGCCCCGGGGACGACGGGGACGACGGGGACCGTCGGTCCGGCACCGTCCTCCATGCGACCTCCGAGCCCGGCAGCGATGGCCGGTCGACGTGCGACACCGCAGGAGCGGTCCCGCTGAGAGCCTAACGGTGTCACACCCCACCCTCCGGCCTGCTAGCGTGCCCTCATGCGCAGCTATCGGTTCTTCTGGTTCTGGGACGGCTTCGGCCGTCCCCGGGGGCATGCCGGTCGAGCGCGCTGAGAGCGCACCGCAGGAGCAGAGGCCCCGGGGACAGCCCCCGGGGCCTTCGACGTCGGGAGCACTGACGTGACGAGAGAGGACGCATCCATGGTCGTGGTCATGCGATCGGCGGCGAGCGAGGGCGACATCGACCGTGTCGTCACCGCGGTCTCCGAGGTCGGCGGCGAGTGCTTCGTGTCGCGCGGCCGGAACCAGACCATCATCGGTCTCGTCGGGGACCTGACGCACTTCGCGGAGCTCCCGCTCCACGCGTTCCCCAACGTCGAGGACGTCATCCGCGTCAGCCGACCGTTCAAGCTCGTCAGCAACGACGCGCAGCCGCGGCCCTCCACCGTCGAGGTCGCCGGGCAGCGCATCGGCCGCGACACCGTGACCCTCATCGCCGGCCCGTGCGCCGTCGAGACGCTCGAGCAGACGCGCGCGGCGTGCGAGATGGCGCGTGATGCCGGCGCGACGATCCTCCGCGGTGGTGCGTACAAGCCGCGCACCTCCCCCTACGCGTTCCAGGGTCTCGGCGAGGTCGGCCTCGACATGCTCCACGAGGTCGCTCGCGGCATCGGCCTGCCGTTCGTCACCGAGGTGGTGACGCCCGCCGACGTGGAGACGGTGGCGAGCAAGGCCGACATGCTGCAGGTCGGCACCCGCAACATGCAGAACTTCCAGCTCCTCAAGGAGGTCGGGCTCGCAGGGAAGCCCGTGCTGCTCAAGCGCGGCATGACGGCCACCATCGAGGAGTGGGTCATGGCCGCCGAGTACATCGCCCACACGGGGAACCTCCAGATCGTCCTCTGCGAGCGCGGGGTGCGGACCTTCGAGCCGATGACGCGCAACACGCTCGACGTCTCGGCCGTTCCCGTCGTCCAGTCGCTGACCCACCTGCCGGTCATCATCGACCCGTCCCACCCCGGCGGACAGCGTGATCTCGTGCTGCCGCTGATCCGCGCGGCGATCGCGGTGGGCGCGGACGGCGTCATCGTCGACGTGCATCCCGAGCCCGAGCGCGCACTCTGCGACGGACCGCAGGCGCTCGTCCCGGACGACATGATGCGCCTGCGCGACACCATCGCGCGCTTCGCGACGGCGGCCGACCGCACGGTCGACCTCGGTGTCGGGCAGGTCACCGGTCGCTCGCAGGGCTGGGGCCAGGGCGGCTGACCGGAGGCGTACGCGACGCCGGTCAGCCGAAGAACACCTGCCCCACCCGGTACAGCTCGTCGGGGACACGGTTGAGCTCGCGCGTCGCATCCTCGAGGTCGACGCGCACGGCACGGTTCCCCCGCACGCCGGCCATCGAGCCCCAAGCGCCGTCGACGACGGCGTCGACCGCAGCGACGCCCATCTGCGAGGCGATGATCCGGTCGAGCGGGGTCGGTGCGCCGCCGCGCTGCACGTGACCGAGGATCGTGACGCGCGACTCGAAGCCGGTCCTCGCCTCGAGCTCGTGCGCGATGGTGTGCCCGATGCCACCGAGCCGCGGACGTCCGAACTCGTCCGCCGGGACCTCCGGCAGCTCGAGCGTGCCGGGGCTCGGCTGGGCGCCCTCGGCGACGACCACGACGGAGAAGTCCCGCCCGGTCCCCGCGCGGCGCTGGAGGTGACGGGCGACCGCGGCGATGTCGAAGGGGACCTCCGGGATGAGGATCGCGTCGGCGCCTCCGGCGATCCCCGCGTAGGTCGCGATCCAGCCGGCATGCCGCCCCATCACCTCGAGGACCTGGACGCGGTCGTGCGACTCGGCGGTCGAGTGCAGCCGGTCGGCCGCCTCGCTCGCGACGCGCACGGCCGTGAGGAAGCCGATGCTGAGGTCGGTCTCCGACACGTCGTTGTCGATCGTCTTCGGGATCCCCACGATCGGGACGCCCGCCTCGCGGTGCAGCCGGAGCGAGGCGGACAGCGTGCCCTCGCCACCGATCACGACGAGGCCGTCGAGGCGATGCACCTCCATCGCCTCCTGCACCCCGCGGACGCCGTCGGGCTCGTAGAAGGGGCTCACCCGCGATGTGCCGAGCGCCGTGCCGCCACGGTGGAGGAGCCCGCGCGTCGCACGGAGGTCGAGCACCTCCGTCTCGCGCTCGAGCACGCCCTTCCAGCCGTTCCGGAAGCCGTAGACGGTGATGTTCTCCTGCTCCGCCCGTCGCACCACCGCCCGGATCGCCGCGTTGAGCCCCGAGCAGTCCCCTCCCCCTGTCAGCAGCCCGATCCGTCGCGCCATGCCTGCACCTCACCGTCGACGTCGCTGTCCCGCAGGGATGCTAACGACCCCAGCCTCACCTACCGTAGGGCCACACGGCGGTGCGGTGGAGGACCGGAGGGACGGCATGGGGGCACGCATCCTCGCCATCGACGCGGGCACGACCGGCGTCCGAGGCTTCGTCATCGACGAAGCGGGCCGCATCCTCGGAAGCGGCTACCGAGAGTTCACCCAGCACTTCCCGAGGCCGGGCTGGGTCGAGCACGACGCCGAGGAGATCTGGGAGGCGGTCCTCGCCTCCTGCGCGGAGGCCCTGAAGGTCGCCGACACGCTCCCCGGATCGATCACCTGCATCGGCATCACGAACCAGCGTGAGACGACGGTCCTCTACGAGCGCTCGACGCTCCGGCCCGTCCACCCGGCGATCGTCTGGCAGGACCGACGTACGGCCGACGCCTGCGAGGCCCTGCGCGCCGCTGGCCACGAGGGACGGATCCGCGCGCGCACCGGCCTGGTGCTCGACGCGTACTTCTCCGGCACGAAGGCCGCGTGGCTCCTCGACGCGGTGCCCGACGCGCGCTCCCGGGCAGCGCGCGGCGAGCTCGCCCTGGGCACGATCGACACGTGGCTCGTCGCGCGGCTCACCGCCGGGGCCGAGCACGTGACCGAGCCGTCGAACGCGTCCCGCACGATGCTCTACGACCTCGAGGCGGGCGACTTCTCCGACGAGCTCTGCGAGCTGCTCGACGTCCCGCGTGACATCCTCCCTGAGGTCCGCGACTCCAGTGGACACCTCGGCGACACCGATCCGGCGGCCTTCCTCGGTATCGCCGCGCCGATCACGGGCATCGCGGGGGACCAGCAGTCCGCCCTGTTCGGCCAGGGGGCCTGGAGCCCCGGCAGCTCGAAGAACACCTACGGCACCGGGTCGTTCCTGCTGTTCAACACCGGGCAGGAGCTCGTGCGGTCCGAGGCGGGGCTGCTGACCTCCGTCGGCTGGCGCATCGGAGGCGTCGACACGTTCGTGCTCGAGGGCGCCATCTTCGTCACGGGCGCGAGCGTGCAGTGGCTCCGCGACCAGCTCGGTGTCGTCGAGCACGCCGCCGAGACCGAGGCGATGGCCGCGGAGCTCCCGGCGGGCAACGAGGGCGTCTACCTCGTGCCGGCCTTCGCTGGGCTCGGCGCCCCGCACTGGGACCCCCACGCGCGCGGCCTGCTCGTCGGCATGACCCGCGGGACGGACAGGCGGCATCTCGCACGTGCGGCGATCGAGGCGATGGCGTACCAGACGGTCGACGTCGTGGA
>SKII01000088.1 GCA_007116505.1 Nitriliruptoraceae bacterium | reverse complement strand
GGTGCGGGTGGTGCGGGTGGTGCGGCAGGTGCAGGCGGTGCGGGTGGTGCGGTCAGTCCTCGACGTCGGGCAGCTGCCACGCGAGGCGCCAGCGCGGGAGCAGCGCCAGCGACGCGGCGAGCAGCAGGACCCCTCCGAGGAGGAGGGCGCGCCCGGTGAGGCTGAGGTCGAGGAGCGGTCCGGGATCGCCGTCGACGCGGCGCGCGCGTCCGGCGAGTCCGCCGAGCGCGCTCGCGGCGACGAAGCCGACGGCGGCCATCGTGCGGACGACGATGCGGTAGGAGGCGGCCTCGACGTCGCGGCGCAGCGTCGCCTGCACCTCGTCGAGCGCGTCATCGGGAAGGTCCGCGATGCCCTGCGTCGCGAAGTTCAGCATCCCGGTCAGCGCGAACCAGGCGACGAGCAGCACGGCGGCCATGCCGACCGCGAGCACCGGCCCGGGCGCCGCTCCGAACAGCGCGGCCGCGACGTTGCGCGGGCCGGCGGCGAACAGCACGAGCGAGGCGATGAGGTAGGTGGTGAGCAGCACGTGCGCGACGACGAGCCTCCGGCGCGCGGCGCTCCGACCGAGCCACGCGAGCCTCGGGTCCTCGGCGGCGGAGCGGAACAGGCTCCGGCGTCGCAGCGGCCCACGACCGCTCATGACGCGTCCCGGTCGCGCGTCACGTCACGCGTCACGTCACGCAGCACCTCGCGGAGCGGCGGGAACGGCCGCACGCTGAAGACCTGCTCGACGGGCACCTCGAACAGCTCCGCGATGCGCAGGGCGAGCGCGAGGGAGGGTGCGTAGTCCCCACGCTCGAGGAACCCGATCGTCTGAGGGTTGAGGTCGAGCGCCTCGGCGAGCTCACGACGGGACATCCCGCGCTCCGTGCGGAGGAGCGCCATGCGCTGGTGGACCTTGCTGACTGCCATCCGTCTATTGTAGGTCCGCAAGATCTGGAGCGCAAGTGGCAACAGATGCCGAGCCAGGATCGCTGCGCCCACCACCGTGACCGGCAGCGGTTGACACGGTTCGCATGGAGCGACCCTCGGCGACGACCGGCCGGTCCGTACGGTCCCCACCTCGCGGTGCACTCGGCCGCGCTCCCGAGCAACGACGTGAACGCGCATGGACGCGTACGGAGGTCGAGACATGGATGGAGCACACGACGCGGCACCGAGGCGCGGGCGCCGATGGCGGGTCGCACTGCTGATCGGCGCACTGGTCATCGGAGGCGTCGGCGTGACCCTCACCTTCCTGGGCGGCGACGTCGACCACGAGGTGTGGGTGCTCGACCAGGGGACCGACCGCATCCACATCCACGACGCTGAGCACCGCCAGATCGCCGTCATCGACGTCAGCCCGGCGGCCCTGCGTGCCGTCGACGCGACGTTCGACCCTGAGGCGGGCCGGACCGTCCCGCACATGATCGACTTCGACAGCGAGCACCGCTACGCGTTCATCGCAGCCACCGCAGGTGGCGCGACGATCGTCATCGAGACCGAGACCCGCGAGGTCGTGGCGGTGCTGCGCACCGGCCCCGGCACGCACATGGCCGCGGTCACCCCGGACGACTCCGCCGTCTGGGTCGCGGTGATCGGCGCACGGACCCTCGTGGAGATCCCCCTCGACCTCTCCTCGTCGAGCCCCGGGTTCGCGATCGGCCGGACCGTCGAGGTCGCGGGACTTCTCGAGGGGACCGGATACGACTTCCCGTCCGCCTCCCCCGTCTGCCACCTCTACGACCGCGAGGGCCGCGCGTGGGTCACGCTCGGCCCCGGCATGGAGCAGGGCGGACTCTTCGTGTTCGACACCGTCACCGCGACGGTCGTGCACGCCTACGACCCGACGGTCGTGCGGGCGAACTGCGGCGTCGGCTTCAACGCGGATGGGACGCGCGCGGTTGCCAACTGGTCGGGCATCTTCGGCGCGGAGGTCGAGGACGGCCACGGCGAGTGGTACGTGTTCGACACGGGTGACTTCGCGCTGCTCGAGACGCGCTCGTCGGAGGGCGTCGACGCCCACGGCGTGCGGCTGTCCGCCGACGGCCGCGAGTTCTGGCAGGTCAACCGCGGCACGAGCGATGGGCTGCGCATCGACGCCCGCACGTTCGAGGTCGTCGGAACCATCGACGCGGGCGACGCCCCCGACATCCTGGACGTCTCCCCCGACGGACGCTTCGTCTACGTCACGCAGCGCGGTCCGAACCCGCTCTCGGGCGACCCGCACGTGTCGCGCGGCGACGCGCCGGGCGTACTGGTGCTCGACGCGACGTCCGGGGCGCTCGTCACCCGGATCGACCAGCAGGTCGTCACCGATGCCGAGGGGAAGGTGCTCAACGACGTGCACGGCATCGGCGTGCGCCCGCGGACCGGGAACGAGCGCGTCGTGGTCGCCGCGCCGGTGCAGTTCCTCGCCGCGCCCTCCGGGACGTTCGGCTGCCACCTGCCGACCTGACGACGGTCCCCCGGCGCCGGTCGGCCGAGGAGGAGCGTGCTCGTCCTCAGTCGACCGGCGCCTCCGCGCGCACGGTCACACGGCCCGCCGTCCGGCCCGCCATCGCCGAGACCCGGAACCGCTGTCCGCCGAGGAGGACCTCGTCCCCCAGCCGAGGCAGCCGCCCGAGGAGCTCGGTGACGAGCCCGGCGACCGTCACCGCGTCGACATCCTCGAGCAGCTCGAAGGGGAAGGCGGGCACGACATCGACGAGGTCGTGCAGCGGGAACCGACCGGCGAGCGTCAACGTGCCGTCATCGGCACGGACGACCTCACGCACGTCGCGGTCGTACTCGTCATGGATCTCGCCGACCAGCTCCTCGAGGAGGTCCTCGACGGTCACGATCCCGGCGAGACCACCGTGCTCGTCGATGACGACCGCCAGCGAGCTGCGCGACGCCTGCAGCTGGCGCAGCGCTTCGACCAGTCCGAGCGACTCGGGGAGCGCGAGGACCGGACGCGCGCGGTCGCCCACGGCACCGTCGTCGTCCACGAGGTCCATCACCCCGATGAAGCGGTCGGCGTCGTCGATGCGCTCGGTGTAGACGGGTGCGCGGCTGTGCCCGCTCGCGATCAGCTGCGCGAGCCCCTCGCGTGCGGGCAGGTCCGCACGGAGCGCGACGACGCTGTTGCGCGGACGGAGCACCTCGTACAGCACCCGGTCCGCGGCCTCGAGAGCGCCGGTGATGATGCGGCGCTCGTCGGGTTCGTAGAGCCCACCGCTCGCGATGAGGTCACGGACCTCCTCCTGGGTCAGCGCATCACGACCCTGCGTGGGGTCCGCCCCGCTGAGGCGCACGACCAGGTCCGTCGCGAGCCCGAGGAGCCGCACGAACGGGCCGGACACGCTCGCGAGCGCGAGCAGGAGACCACCGGTCGCGAGCACCCAGCGCTCCGCGCGCTGCATCGCGATGCGCTTGGGTGCGAGCTCACCCAGCACGAGCGTCACGAACGTCAGCACGGCGGTGACGAGGACGATGGCGACGGGACGTGCCGCACCGCCGAGTACCCCGAGCAGCGGGACGAGCGGCTCTGCGAGGGCGACCGCGGCCGTCGCGCTCGCGAGGAAACCGGAGAGCGTGATCCCGATCTGGATCGTCGCGAGGAAGCGGTTCGGGTCGCGAGCGAGCCGTGCCACAGCCTGCCCGCGAGCACCGCGCCCCTCGAGACGCGTGATCTGCGACTCCCGCAGCGAGATGAGTGCGACCTCGCTTCCGGCGAGCACCGCGTTGATGCCGAGCAGCACGACGATCAGGCCGACCTGGATCCCGACACCCACCGCGTGCCCTCTCGGAGAGTGCGGAGGATAGACGGGCCGACCGACTGACCGGCCGACCCGGAGCGTGCGGATGCCGGAAGGTCGCCGTGAGGTGTCCGTGACCGCCGCGCGAGGACCATCCCGGACGCTCTCGTCGGTGGT